>CAMFPJ010000012.1 GCA_945971755.1 uncultured Clostridia bacterium | reverse complement strand
ACACCTAAGCCTTCGTCGGCAGCGTCAGATGTGTATAAGAGACAGACCTTATATATTACAATTGTAGCAACATTTTTTGTGGTGTTCGGATTAAAATATGAATGGCTGTTGGGACTTTCAAGAACATCGGGCGTTACGCTTGTAACATTCTGTGTTTTGCTTACAACAATGATTTCTGTTTACGGCGGATATTTAATCGGCAGGCTTAAAAGTAAACCGATTATAATTTCAATGTCCCTTGCATCAATCGTTGCTGATTTGGTTACTTACCTTGAATTCTGCATCATGAGTGTTAATGAACACAACAACGACCATTTTGTGCTTGAATCCCCTCATCTCCTGATTATCGTAATATTGATTCAAGTTGTAGCAATTACAGCCTTTGCGTATCTTGGCAACTATGTCTATTTTGCAATAAACCCTCCTGAAAACAGTTGTATTATAACCACTTCCGAAGAATCTCTTAATAATATTGCTGTTAAAATAGGAAGATATAAAAAGCAATACAAAATTACGGATATGATTCATTATACATCGCCTAATGTTCTTGATGTTATCAGCCGTAATGATACAATCTTTCTTTATGATATTCCGCAGATGGATAAAGCAATACTTAAAGAGTATTGCTATGCTAATAATAAAAACGTCTATTACAACTTTGAAATGAGCGATATTGTGGCACTTGGCGCAAGAACTTCAATGCTTGATGACAAACCGGTTGTTTCGGCAGTTGTTCGTGACTTAACACCTGAACAGAAGTTTGTTAAACGCTTAATGGACGTTTTCATTTCGATTGTTGCACTGATTGTTCTCGGTCCGTTAATGCTCGTGTGTGCCTGTCTTATTAAAATGGAGGACGGCGGTCACGTTTTCTTCCGTCAGGCAAGAGCTACAAAAGGCGGAAAAATTTTTATGGTATATAAATTCCGTACTATGAAAGAAAAGGGAAGTTATAATAAGTCAGTAAGCAAAGACGACAGTCGAATTACAAAAATCGGTAAATTTCTCAGAAAATACAGAATAGATGAGCTTCCGCAGTTTATCAATATTCTGAAAGGTGAAATGAGTGTTGTGGGTCCAAGGCCTGAAATGGTTGAAAACGTTGATAAATACACAGCGGATCTTCCCGAATTTTCTTACAGACTGCGTGTTAAGAGCGGACTTACAGGTTACGCACAAATTGCAGGTAAATATAATACTTCTCCTAAGGACAAGCTTATTCTTGACCTTATGTATATTGAAAAATACAGCCTTTGGCTTGATTTTAAGCTTATTTTGCAAACTGTCACCGTTCTTCTAAAAGCAGAAGACAGTACAGAAGCTTTCGGCAAAAACAGTAGTAAAAAATACCACTTTACCGAAAAACAAAAGTAATAAAGAATTTTCAATGCCACATACGTTTTGTATGTGGCTTTTTTTGCGATTTGTATTGTTTATAGTTGTAAATTGTGTTATACTAAATAAAATTATGTCTATTTTGCGGTGTCTATATGAAAAGAAATGAAGATATATTCTCAAAACCTAAAAAAGAGAAGAAACGCAACCCTAATTTTAAGTATTTTGTAATTGCGTTTTCTTTGTTTATAGTTATACTTTCGGTTTGCTCCGTATTCCTGTTTATGCGTTCCCTCGATTTTGATTTGGGAAACCTTGTTGACCGGTCAACAACCGAGGCGGAAGAAAACACAGAAACGGTAACGGTACCCAATTTTTCTGTGGCTGAGTTAACGGGCAGTTCAAATATTCTGTTTCTTGTTACCGATGACAGCAATAACGCTGATTTTGGTTTCATTATTTCAACCGACTACAGTGCAAAAACAATGACCGTTCGCTCGTTTGACGCAAAAACAGTTCTTACCGACGGAAAAACATACAGAGGAATTTTTGATGAACTTTTTATAAGCGGGCTAAAAAGCCGCCTTGAAAGTGACTTTTCTGTTTCCTTTGATAAATATGTTACGCTATCTTCGTCACAGCTTAAAAAGATTGTTTCGTCTTTCGGAGGAGTGACGGTTAATGTACCCGAAAAAGTAAATTACAGGTCGCCGGAATTTAACCTTTATCTTGAAGCGGGAAAACAAAAGATTTCCGATGAATATGTTTACAGATATTTAACAATTTCAACAGGTGCTGAAAGGTCAAGAATTGTTTGTGATATAATAAATTCGATTTTAACATCTGAATTTGCCGAAAAGTCTGACGAGTTATTCAAAATATTTGTCAATAATTGTGATACCGACATTTCCGTAATTGATTATTCTAACGCAAAAGACAGAATAAACACTTATTCAAGAGCGGATGATAAATTCTACCCGTCAGCAATCGGATAAAGGAGTAAATAATGAAAAAAATTCTTGCAATAACGGCACTTTTACTTTGCGTGGTGTTATTATTTTCGAGTTGCTCTTTGGGTTTGTCAACTGAAAGCATCGGAAATGTTGTTTACTCAATTTCTGAGGTGTTATTTCCGGAACCCACAGAGCCGTTAAATGAGAATTATAACGGCAGACAGAATTATTACTATTCTTCACTTGATGAAGAGGGAAAAATCGAATACACAAAAATCTATAACGCTTATATGAATTATGAAAATTGTAAACTCAGATTAACGGAATCTGAGCTGGAGGATATGTTTAATTGCGTTCTTTACGACAATCCGGAAATATTCTGGGTTGATTCAACCTATTCTTATACTCGCTATGCGTCAGGAACTTTAGTTGAGCCTGATTACCGAAACACGCCGGAGGAAAGCAAAGAAATAACCGATAAAGTTACAACTGCTGTTGCCAAAAAGGTTGCGGAATCGGCAGGGATACAGTCGGATTACGGCAAGGAAAAATTCTTTCATGACTACATTTGCATAAACACAGTTTACGACCTTACCACCTATGAAGCTTCGGGTGATGCTGCTTACAGTGTGTTTATTGACGGCAAATCAATTTGCGAAGGTTATTCAAGGGCTATGAAAATGCTTCTTGACGGTGCGGGAATTTACAACTACCTTGTTGTCGGCAATACGGAAAATGAAGACGGCACAATAGACGGCCACATGTGGAATGTGGTATCCATTGAAGGTGAACTTTATCACCTTGACGTTACTTGGGATGACAATGACGGTGAGTACGGTGATAACGGTTATCTTTACTTTAACATGACAGATGAAGATATTCGCAAAGACCATTTTGACATTGTACCTTATGATAATAACTGTACATCAAAAACATACAATTACTATAATGTAAACGGGACTTTCTTTAATAGCTTTAACGGGTTTAACAGCTTGGTTGTTCCCTGTGCAAGAAATGTTACTAAAGATTTAGTTGTTGAAATGCGATTTGCTAACGACGGGGACTATGCTAACCTAAAAAACAGAATTGAAAATGATAACGGATTTTTTGATTTTGTGTCTGATGTTATCAGAACCTCGGGAATTAAAGTCCGTAAAGATGAGGTTCAGTACATTTATGAAGATGAATTCAACTATTTGTGTATTATATTTTTGAAAGGCTGATTTGATGGACAAAGAAAGAATTGAAAAAGCGTTCCGTGAAATTCTTTTAGCTATCGGCGAAGACCCGGACCGTGAAGGACTTAAAGAAACTCCCAAAAGAGTTGCAAATATGTATGAGGAAATTTTTTCAGGACTTAACGAAGACCCTAAAATGCATCTGAAAATTTTTCACGAGGGGAACAGTGACGAAATAGTAATTGTTCGTGACATTCCGATGTATTCAATGTGCGAACATCATTTTTTACCGTTTGTCGGCAAAGCTCACATTGCTTATATTCCGAATGATTCCGGAGAGGTTATCGGGCTTTCAAAGCTTGCGAGAATTGTTAATTCTTACGCAAGGCGCCCTCAGCTTCAGGAAAGGCTTACTGCTCAAATAGCAGATTTTATTGAAACGGAGATGCACCCCAAAGGCATTGCGGTTATTATTGAGGCAGAGCACCTTTGCATGACAATGCGCGGAATTCGTGCTGCCGGCTCACAAACACGTACATCGGCTCTCCGCGGAGGAATAAGAAAGGATGCCAAAACAAGAGCAGAAGTGCTCTCGCTTCTTGGCGATAAATAATTGTGAAATTCATTTATAAAAACGGTTACTTTGAAATAGGAAAGAAAACTTATATAATGGGCATACTTAATGTTACCCCTGATTCATTTTATGACGGAGGACGTTATAATACACCCGAAAAAGCGCTTGAACACGCTGAAAAAATGGTAAAAGACGGCGCAGATATCATTGATATCGGTGCCAACTCAATAAGACCTGGCGCTAACGTCTTAAGTGCGGAAAAAGAACTTGAAATCATTAAACGCTACATACCTTTTTTAACTGAAAGATTAGATACGGTTTTTTCCGTTGATACATTTTACCCTGAAGTTGCTGAATTTGCCCTACAAAACGGCGTATCCATTATTAACGATGTCAGCGGCGTATTTAACGAAGAAATGGCCAAAACAGTTAAAAAGCATAATTGCGGATGGGTAATAATGCATACAGGCGGGGGAGATGCAAATAAAAAGGTGGAATATTCGTCTTCAGTTACAAAAAATGTTACTGAATTTTTTGATGATATGCTTAAAAAGTGTAATGAGTTCGGAATTTCTTCCGAGCATATAATGCTTGACCCCGGAATAGGCTTCGGCAAAAATTTTGATGACGATATTGAACTTATAAAAAACGTATCTAAAATAAAAAATAAGAATTCTGCTTTTCTTATGGCACTGTCAAATAAACGTGTAATCAAAAACAGCTCGGGCGCAGAAGGGGAAGAAAGAATATTCGGAACAATTTCCGCAAATGTTATTTCTGTAATGGGTGGAGCAGATTTTTTGCGTGTCCACGAAGTTTTAGAAAACAGACTTGCAGTAAACACTGCCGACAAAATCATAAGAGGATAATATGGATAAAATTATAGTAAAAAATCTAAAAATTTTTGCTTATCACGGTGTGAACCCCGAGGAAAAACAAAACGGTCAGAATTTTGTTTTTGATATTGTTGCTTTTTTGCCTTTGGACACACCCTGCCGAAGCGATAATGTTGACGATACCGTTAGTTACGCGAAAATCATTAAATCTGTTACACGAGTTGTTACAAGTGAGAAAAACGATTTACTTGAGCACGTGGCGGAGCGCGTTGCAAACGGACTCTTTGAAGAATTCCCTAAAATTCATTCACTTAAAATCACATTAAAGAAGCCTGAAGCCCCAATCAAAGCAGATTTTGAGTATGTTGCAGTTGAAATTGAAAGGGACAGAAAATGAAAGCATATTTAAGCATTGGCACTAATATGGGGGACAGACTTGCAAATTTACAGAGCGCAGTTGATTCCCTGAAACTGCTTCCGGATACCGTTGTTACAGATGTTTCAAATGTTTATGAAACTGACCCGGTAGGCTTTGAAAATCAGGCAGATTTTTTGAATATCGCAGTTGAAATAGAAACTCAACTCACCTCCGAAGCATTATTGGGCGCCCTTCTCGGAATTGAATCTGCACTCGGAAGAGTAAGGCTGTTCAAAAACGGACCGAGAGTAATTGACCTTGACTTGCTTTTGTTCGGAGATGAAGTTAAAAATACTCAAATGCTTACACTTCCTCATCCGAGAATGCTTGAGCGCGAGTTTGTATTAAAACCGCTTTGCAACTTGAAATCAATGCAAAACAACAATTTCTACACATCGGCACTTTTGAAAGTTCAAAACGGCGGTGTTAGAATTTTTGATTCGAAAATAAAATATTAAAATTGGAGCATATATGAATTACATAGTAATGGATCTTGAGTGGAATAACGCTTACCTTAAATCTGCTCACAGTTTCGTAAATGAAATTATTGAAGTCGGTGCGGTAAAACTTGACGCAAATCTTCAAACTGTTGCTACTTTTTCTAAATTTATTTGTCCCGTAGCATCAAAAAAAATAAGAAGTAAAATTAAAGAACTTACACATATTGAAAATGATGATTTGAAAGATGCAGACTCATTCAAAACGGTAATGACGGAGTTTGCAGAATGGTGCGGCGATGATTTTCTCCTTTTAACTTGGGGTGATACAGATATTCGCACACTGCTTACTAACTTTAAGTTTTTTGGAAAAGCAAAAGATATATCTTTTATTACTCGTTATGCCGATTTGCAGAAGTATTGTCAATGCTTTATAAATATGGAAAATGTTCAGCAAGCGGGTCTTTCTTATGCCGCAGAGTGTCTGAAAATTAACCCGGACGACTTTCCGCACCACAGAGCCCTTGATGACAGCCTTTTGAGTGCCGAATGCTTAAAAAGAACGTTTGTTGAAGAAAAGCTTTCTAAGTATATTAAGGTTTGTGACAGCCTTTTCTTTGAAAGGATGGCATTTAAGCCTTATTATATAAGTGACAGGAATAATCCTCTTGTTGACCCGAATGTCTTTAACAGTTTTTGCGATATTTGCGGCGGCAATGTTAAAACGGTTAAAAAGTGGAAGTATTTGAATCATTCTTTCAGAGCGGTTTTCTACTGTGAGCATTGCGACAGGCTTTTCAGAGTAAATGTGCGTATAAAAAATATGTTCGATAGGGTGGATGTAAGACGAAATACATCAGTAATTATAAAAACTCCGCCTGAGGAGGAATTTTCAAATCAGGAAACCGAATAATTATAAAAAAAGAGCAGTCAAAGTGAAGTGACTCCCAAAAAGTTTACTTCAAAGTGACTGCTCTTTTAGTTAGTTGATTTTATATTATTTAATTACTCTTACACGAATAACGTCGTCAAGTGATTTAATTGAGTCAAGAGCACCGTCTGAAACGTCGGCGTCTGTATCAAGCATCGTGTAAGCAAATTCGCCTTTTGACTTGTTAACCATGTTATCAATATTGATATTTTCTTCTGCGACTGCGGTTGAAATTTTGCTGATAACATTGGGAACATTTTTGTGAATGATTGTGATTCGTGCTTTGCCTGTTCTCGGAACCGAAACATTTGGAAAGTTTACAGAGTTTAGAATGTTTCCGTTTTCAAGAAAATCAATGATTTCTTCAACCGCCATAACGGCACAGTTGTCTTCCGATTCGGGAGTTGACGCACCGAGATGGGGCATAACGATTGCACCTGTTGCATCAAGGAGCGCATCGTTACCGAAGTCTGTAACATAAGCGGCAACTTTACCTTCTGCGAGAGCCTTAATAATGTCATTGGTGTCAACAAGCTCACCGCGGGCAAAGTTAAGAATTCTGACGCCGTCTTTCATCTTTGCAATATTAACTGTGTTGATAACTCCTCGTGTTGTATCATTAAGCGGAACGTGAAGGGTTATGTAATCACAGTTTGAAAAGATTTCATCAAGACTTGTTACGTGCTTAACGCTTCTTGAAAGGTTCCATGCGGCATCCACCGAAAGGTACGGGTCATATCCGTAAACTTCCATACCGAGCGAATTAGCGGCATTGGCAACAAGAACACCGATTGCGCCAAGACCGATTACGCCAAGCTTTTTACCTTTGATTTCAGGACCTGCAAAAGCGGATTTGCCTTTTTCAACTGACTTTGAGAAGTTTTCATCACCATGAAGCGTTGTTTTGACCCATTCAATAGCAGGAACGACTTTTCTTGATGCAAGTAAAAGACCGCAAAGAACAAGTTCTTTAACTGCATTTGCGTTTGCACCGGGAGTGTTGAAAACCACAATACCTTCTTCTGCACATTTTTCAACAGGAATGTTGTTAACACCGGCGCCGGCTCTTGCAATAGCAAGAGTTTCGGGAGCAAACTCCATTTCGTGCATTGATGCTGAGCGAACAAGAATTGCATCAGGGCTTTTAATGTCATCAGCACATTTGTAATCAGAAGTAAAATTCTTAATACCTGTTGACGAGATTTTGTTTAGAGTTAAAATATTATACATTTTTATTACCTCAATTATGAATTAGCTTTTTCGAATTCAGCCATAAATTTAACAAGAGCTTCCACACCTTCATAAGGCATTGCATTGTAAATCGACGCTCTCATACCGCCGACTGAACGGTGTCCCTTAATGTTTACAAGACCTGATTCCGTTGCTTCTTTTACAAACTTTGCATTCAGCTCGTCTGAATCAGTAACAAAAGGAACATTCATAAGTGAACGGTCTTTCGGAACAACAGTACCGCGGAACATCTTTGAATTATCCAGAAAATCGTAAAGAAGCTTTGCTTTTTTTACATTCTTTTCTTTCATCGCTTCAAGTCCGCCGTTTGCCTTAAGCCACTCAAGAACAAGCTTGCAAATGTAAATTGTGTAGCAGGGAGGAGTGTTGTAGAGAGAATCATTATCAGCCATAAGCTTGTAATCAAGCATTGACGGTGTAATATCTCTTGCCTTTCCGAGCAAATCTTCACGGATAATGCAAATTGTAAGACCGGCAGGAGCCACGTTTTTTTGTGCACCGCCATAAAGCATACCGAACTTTGAAACATCGATAGGCTCTGAAAGGAAGCATGAAGAAATATCAGCTATAAGCGGAACGTCACCTGTATCGGGTAATTCACGAATAATATTACCGTGAACTGTTTCGTTCATACAAATGTAAAAATAGTCAGCATCAGGGCGGAATTCGTTTTTGTCCATTTCGGGAACACATGAGAAATTCTGTTCTTTTGATGTTGCAACTACTTTTACATCACCATATTTTGTAGCTTCCTTGTAGGCTTTGTTTGACCATTGACCTGAAACAACATAATCGGCTTTACCGCTGCCGTTCATAAAGTTAAGGGGAATAGCCGAAAACTGAGTTGAAGCGCCGCCTTGCAGGAAAAGAACCTTATAGTTATCCGGAATATTCATAAGTTCTCTGAGAAGTGATTCAGCACCCTTAATAATATCGTCATAAACCTTTGAACGGTGACTCATTTCCATAACGGACTGACCACTGCCCTGATAGTCAAGCATTTCTTCTGCTGCTTTTTTCAAAACTTCTTCGGGAAGCATAGAGGGACCTGCTGAAAAGTTGTAAACACGTGCCATAATTAAAAGACCTCCAAAATCTATTGTTGCAAATTGAATTTGCAAACGCATTGTAAGTATTATAACAAATATTTTACGCAAAAGTCAACAGATTGACAAAAAAATAACAAAGATTTTACTAATTTTTCAATTTAATTCAAAAAGTTGTGAAAAAATTTAACAAAGTTATGTAATGTGCTAAAAATTGCTATACAAATAATGTTATAAATATCCGCCTACGACTTGCGTATTTTGCGTTTTTATTATATAATATCGTTTATTATAGGAGTGATATGCAGAAATATGGAAACAGTTAGCAAATTTTTTACTGATTTTAACGATAAATCAATATCAATGCCTATGGTGGCATTACGCGGACTTGTAATTTTTCCGCAGATGACCATGCATTTTGACGTTGGCAGGCAAAAATCAATTCGTGCCGTTAAAAGTGCCATGGAGCAGAAAACAAATGTATTTTTAGCAACACAAATCGACCTTGAATGTGAAGACCCAAGAACTTCTGACATTTTCCGCGTTGGTGTTGTTTGCGAAATTAAACAGGTAATAAAACTTCCCGGTACCGATGCTTTAAGAGTAATTGTCGAAGGCCTCTACAGAGCAGAACTTATAAGCCTTAATTCAGCAAACCCTTTTCTTTCCGCAATCGTTTCGAAGGTAGAAAGTAAAAAGGTTTCAAGAGACGATACCATTTACGAGCAGGCGCTTGTTCGCAGGCTTTCGGGAATTTTTGAGGAGTATTCCTATTTGCTTCCCAAAATGCCGCCGGATATTGTAATAGGCGTTTCTGTACGCAAAGAGGCAAACGAACTTGCCGATTATATTCTGTCAAATGTTCCTATTGAATACACACAAAAACAGACTTTGCTTGAGGAGCTTGACCCTATAAGACGTGCCGAAAGGCTTTGTCATGTTCTTTCCAAAGAAAAGGAACTCCTTTCCATTGAGGAAGAAATCAATGAAAAAGTTCAGGAGCAAATGGACGAAAATCAAAAGGAATATTACCTTCGCGAGCAGATAAAAGCAATTTCCGAAGAACTGGGAGAAGGAGAAGACTCTGTTTCGGAAGCGGAAATGTACCGTGAAAAAATACGCGCAATTGGCTTCCCTGAAAAAATTGAAAAAAAGCTTATTCGTGAGTGCGACCGTATGATGAAAATGCAGTCATCAAGTCCTGAATCTGCGGTTACAAGAACTTATCTTGATAAAGTAATTTCTCTTCCTTGGAATATATTTACAGAGGATAACCTTGACATTGAAAATGCTGAGGCAGTTCTTAACAGTGACCATTACGGGCTCGAAAAAGTAAAAGAAAGAATTATCGAATTTCTTTCTGTCAGAAAAATAAATCCTGACATTAAAGGTCAGATTATCTGTCTTGCAGGACCTCCCGGTGTGGGTAAAACTTCAATCGTAAGGTCTTTGGCAACTGCAATGGGCAGAAAATACGCAAGACTGTCCCTCGGCGGAGTTAGGGACGAGGCAGATATCAGGGGCCACAGAAAAACTTATATCGGATCAATGCCCGGCAGAATTATTGAAGCAATTGACAGTGCCGGCAGTTCAAATCCGCTTATCTTGCTTGACGAGGTAGATAAACTCGGTGCTGACCACAAAGGTGACCCGTCATCGGCACTTCTTGAAGTGTTAGACGGAGAACAAAATAACGCATTTGTTGACCATTATCTTGAAATACCTTACGATTTAAGCAAGGTAATGTTTATTACAACTGCAAATGATAAAAGCAGTATTCCGGCTCCGCTTCTTGACAGAATGGAAATCATTGATATTCCCGGTTACACATTTGAGGAAAAATTCCAAATTGCAAAGCAGCACCTTGTACCTAAACAACTTAAAGAAAACGGACTTAAAAAGTCTTATGTAAAATTCACCGATAAGGCTTTGAAAGAAATAATAAACGGATATACTAAAGAAGCCGGCGTAAGGCAGCTTGAACGTTTAATCGGCACTTGTCTTCGTAAAGCTGCAGTTGAATATGCAAAAGGCTTTGACGGTAAATTTACGTTTAAGGATACGGAAATTGAAAGATATTTAGGCACACGAAAGTTTAAGCCTGAAGAGGTGTCACGTAAAAATGCAGTCGGTGTTGTGAACGGACTTGCTTATACTCCTGTTGGGGGAACAATGCTGACGGTTGAAGTAGTTACAATGGACGGTAAAGGTGCTTTGGAGCTTACAGGCTCCCTGGGCGATGTAATTAAAGAATCGGCAAGAGCAGCTCTCTCTTATATCCGTGCAAATGCTGATAAATACGGCATTGACAATAACTTTTATGAGAAAAAGGATATACATATCCACTTCCCCGAGGGCGCAGTACCTAAAGACGGTCCTTCTGCGGGTGTAACTGTATTTACAGCGCTTGTTTCTGCACTTACGGGCTGTAAGGTAAAAGCAAATGTGGCAATGACCGGTGAAATTACCGTTACGGGCAGAGTTCTCCCCATAGGCGGACTTCGTGAAAAAACAATGGCTGCTTACGTTGAGGGCATTAAAACAGTTATTATTCCTAAAGCAAATGAAAGTGACCTTGACGAAGTAGATGAAAAGGTTAAGAATAATATAAAATTTGTCTTTGCAGAAACTGCGGACGACGTATTAAAAACCGCATTAGTATGAGGTGAAAAATGAGATACGAAAAAGCAGAATTCAAAAGTGCATACGGTACTTTTGCACAGTTACCTAAATCAGATTTACCTGAAATTGCATTTGCAGGCCGCTCTAATGTTGGAAAAAGCTCCTTGCTTAATAAACTTTTTATGCGTAAAAATCTTGCAAGGGTAAGTTCGGTTCCCGGAAAAACAATTACAATCAATTTTTACGGTGTTGAAGATGTGAATTTTGTCGATTTGCCGGGCTACGGCTACGCCAAGGTTTCCCGTTCCGAAAAAAAACGTTGGGCAGATATGATGGAAGGATATTTTAATTCTGAAAGAAATATAAAACTTGTGGTTCAACTTATTGATATGCGTCACCCTGCAACTGCCGATGATATTATGATGATGGAATTCTTGGAAAATACGGGAATTGACTATATCGTCGTAATGACAAAGAGTGACAAACTTAACAAGGGCGATTACAAAAAACGCCTTGAAAAATCAAAAGAAGAATTAAGTTTTGTTCCACCCGAAAACATCATTCCGTTCTCATCGCAGACGGGTGAAAATATTGAAAAAATCAAAGCGATAATCGAATCGCATCTGGAGGCATAAAAATGGCAAAAACACCTTTCGTAACAAAAGAAAAAGCAGAAGAAATTGCGGCTGTTTACCAAACCCCGTTCCATCTTTATGATGAAAAGGGCATTCGTGAAAATTGTGAAAATATTTACAAAGCTTTTTCCTGGAATAAGGGATTTCGCGAGTATTTTGCGGTAAAAGCAACTCCGAACCCGTTTCTTATTAACATATTGCGTGAATATGGCTGCGGCTGTGACTGCTCGTCAAAAACCGAACTTATGCTTTCTAAGGCAATCGGTGCAACAGGCGATTTTATTATGTTTTCTTCCAATGATACACCGCCTGAAGAGTTTAAGTATGCCAATGATTTGGGAGCTATTATCAATCTTGACGATATTACACATATTGATATTTTGGAAAAGACACTCGGAAAGCTCCCGGAGAAGCTTTCCTGCCGTTACAATCCGGGCGGATATTTCAAAATTTCCAATAATATTATGGACAACCCCGGCGATGCTAAATACGGTATGACTACCGAACAGCTCTTTGAGGCTTTCAGAATTATGAAGTCAAAGGGCGTAAAAGAATTCGGAATACACGCATTCCTTGCAAGCAACACAGTAACAAATGAGTATTATCCGACTCTTGCAAGAACTCTTTTTGAGGTTGCGGTAAAACTTAAAAATGAAACAGGTGCTGACATTAAGTTCATTAACCTTTCAGGCGGTATCGGTATTCCTTATAAGCCTGACCAGACGCCTAACGACATTTTTGAAATTGCCGACGGTGTCAGAAAAGTGTATGAAGAAGTGCTCACACCTAACGGCATGGGCGACGTTGCAATTTATACGGAACTCGGCAGATTTATGATGGGACCTTACGGCGCACTTATTACAAGAGCAATTAACCAAAAGCATACTCATAAGGAATATATCGGCGTTGATGCCTGTGCAGTTAACCTTATGCGTCCTGCAATGTACGGCGCATATCATCACATTACCGTTTTAGGAAAAGAAAACGCAGAGTGCAACAAAATGTATGACATTACGGGCTCACTTTGCGAGAATAATGACAAATTCGCAATTGACAGAATGTTACCTGAAATCGAAATGGGCGACCTACTTAATATTCACGATGCGGGTGCTCACGGCTTTGCCATGGGTTACAACTACAACGGCAAACTTAAATCAGCGGAAATACTTCTCAAGACAGACGGCTCATTTGAGCTTATCAGACGCGCTGAAACACCTGCTGATTACTTCAGAACGTTTGATTGTTTCGATTTCTACAACAAAGTGACCGAATAAGGAGAATTTATGTCTTTCGTTCATCTGCATGTGCATACTGAATACAGCCTGCTTGACGGCGTTTGCCGTCTTGACAGGCTTTGCAGTGTTGCCAAAGAACGTGGACAAACCGCCCTTGCAATTACTGACCACGGCAATCTGTTTGGTGCGGTAGATTTTTATAAGGCTGCAAAAAAAGAGGGGATAAAGCCTATTATCGGCTGTGAGGCCTACGTTGCTGCACGTTCCCGATTTGACAAAGTGCACGGAGTTGACTCGGACAGGCACCATCTTATTTTGCTCTGCAAAAATGAAACAGGATATAAAAATTTAACTAAACTTATTTCTGCAGCTTGGGTTGACGGATTTTACACAAAGCCCCGAATTGACCGTGAACTTATTGAAAAATATCACGAGGGTTTAATTTGCCTTTCTGCATGCCTTGCGGGTGAAATTCCTAAGCTCATTATGAACGGCGATTTGGACTCGGCTCAAAAAACTGCACTTTGGTACGAAAATATATTTGGAAAAGGTAATTATTACCTCGAACTTCAAAATCACGGAATACCCGAGCAGGCAAGAGTCAACGAAGCACTTATCCGTATTTCAAAAAATACAGGCGTTCCGCTTGTCTGCACAAATGACGTGCATTACATTAACCCTGCGGATGCAAAAACTCAAAAGGTTCTTATTTGCATTGCAACAAACCGAACTGTAAATGACGAAAATGCGCTTGAATTTGACTCTGACCGTTTTTATCTTAAAACAGAAGATGAAATGAGGGAACTTTTTGACTATATTCCTGAGGCAATAGAGAATACTCAAAAAATTGCCGATATGTGCAATTTTGATTTTGAGTTCGGCAAAACAAAACTTCCTAATTTTGATGTTCCCGATGGTGTTTCTCATTATGATTATATGAGAGATATTTGTTATAGGGGGCTTTATGAAAGATACGGCGAAAGCCCTGACAAATCTTATGTTGACAGATTGGAATATGAACTTTCCGTAATTAAAAATATGGGTTATGTTGACTACTTCCTTATTGTAGCCGACTTTATTTCTTATGCCAAAAATCACGATATTCCCGTTGGCCCCGGAAGAGGCTCGGGCGCGGGCAGTATTGCCGCATATTGCATGGGAATTACAAATGTTGACCCAATTAAATACAATTTGATTTTTGAACGTTTCCTTAATCCCGAAAGAGTCAGTATGCCTGATATTGATGTTGACTTTTGCTATGAGCGCCGTGAAGAGGTCATTGATTACGTTGTCAGAAAATACGGCTCCGACCATGTTGCGCAGATTGTAACCTTCGGTACTATGGCAGCCCGTGCCGCAATCAGAGATTGCGGAAGGGCAATGGGGCTTCAGTACAGTGTTGTTGACAATGTTGCAAAAAAGGTTCCTCACGCACTGGGTGTAACATTAAAAAAAGCCCTTGAAGCAGGGGATGACCTAAAAGAACTTTACGACACGGACCCTATCACGCGTGAACTTATTGACACTGCTATGAGTGTTGAGGGTATGCCTCGTCATGCCTCTACTCACGCTGCGGGTATTGTTATTACCGACCGACCTGTCAGTGATTATGTTCCCCTTGCACGAAATGATGAATCAATTGTTACACAGTTTACAATGACAACGATTGAAGAGCTTGGACTTCTGAAAATGGACTTTTTAGGGCTTCGTACTCTTACCGTTATTGATGACTGTGTAAAAATGATTCGTGAAAAAAATCATAATTTTGATATAGAAAAAATACCTCTTGACGATAAAAAAGTATTTGAACTTTTTGCATCGGGCAAAACAGACGGTATTTTCCAATGCGAGTCTTCGGGTATGCGAAACGTAATTGCAAGGCTTAAACCAAATAATATTGAAGATATTATCGCTGTTATCGCCCTTTACAGACCGGGTCCGATGGACTCAATCAACAGCTACATCGAAAACAGACATAACCCGCAAAATGTAATATATAAAACACCTATGCTTAAAGAAATTCTTGATGTTACCTACGGCTGTATAGTCTATCAGGAGCAGGTAATGCAGATTTTCCGTACTTTGGCAGGTTATTCACTTGGCAGGGCAGATATTGTTCGCCGTGCAATGTCAAAGAAAAAGCATAAGGTTATGGAAGAAGAACGCGAGCATTTTTGCGAAGGATGTGCAAAAAATAATATAAGCCGAGAAATTGCAAATGATATTTTTGATGATATGTCATCATTTGCTTCATATGCTTTTAATAAATCGCACGCAGCAGCTTACGCAGTGGTCGCTTACCGCACGGCTTACCTGAAATGCTATTATCCCTGTGAATTTATGGCAGCACTTCTTACAAGTATTCTTGATAACAGTTCAAAGGTTGCCGGATATATTGAAGATTGCAAGCGCAACGGAATCAAAATTTTGCCTCCCGACGTAAACGAAAGTTTTATGAATTTTACGGCAGAAGAAGAGTCAAAATCAATTCGTTTCGGACTGCTTGCTATTAAAAATTTAGGCAGAGATTATATTGACGGAATAATTTCCGAGAGAAAAGCCAACGGACCTTATACTTCTTTTTATTCATTCTGCAAGCGAACTTACGGTAAAAGTTTTAATAGGCGTGCGGTTGAAAGTTTAATTAAGAGCGGAGCTCTTGACGTACTTAAAAACAATCGCCGTGAAATGCTTATGAATTTGCCTTTTATTATAAGTGAACTTGACGGCACAAAAAGACGTAATCTGGACGGTCAAATAGGAATATTCGATTTGATTTCTTCAGAAAACAGCGAATTTTCCGCTGATTCATACACAATGAAAACTGCAAGTGAAATGGAACTTGAAGAGCTGCTTTTAGGCGAAAAGGAAACAACAGGGCTTTACATTTCTTCTCACCCAATGGAGCAGTACTCCGAGTTAGCCGCAAAGCTTAATACCCAAAGAATTTGCGACATTCTTGAAATAACGGAAAGTGACTATTATGACAGTCCGTCTGTAAAAATAATGGGTATTGTGTCACACATCACTAAAAAACAGACAAAAAACGGCGAGGCAATGGCGTTCATTACTGCTGAAGATATGACAGGCAGTATAGAAGTTATTATGTTTCCTAAGCTTATGCCTCAGTTCTTTAAGTATATTGAAACAGGTAAAGCTGTGTTTATTTCAGGCAGAGTTTCAATTCGTGAAGATGAAGCTCCGAAAATTATTCTTGATTCGGCAAAGCCCGCATCAGAGATTAAAAGTGAAAGACAGAAAAGAATAGGACTTTTTATTCGCCTTGATTCAAATGATTGCGAAGAATATAAAAAGATTTCGGAATTGCTTTCAAATTACAAAAATAAAGGCGATATGCCGCTTTATTATTATTTTTCCGATACAAAGAAGTATTTCCCGGTCGGCAAGGTGAATATAAGTGATGATTTACTCGCAAAGCTTAAAATGGCGGCAGGAGAAAAAAATGTTATTCTTCAGAAGTGAAATAACTATTGAAATTTGGAAAAATTTGTGGTAATATATCATCTCAAATGTTTATATGTAAATTTTATACGTTTTTTATTAAGGGTGGTAAAAAATGAAAACAATTGGCGTTTTAACGAGTGGCGGCGATGCTCCGGGTATGAACGCAGCAATTCGTGCTGTTGTTCGTTCAGGCTGCGAAAACGGAATGAGAGTTATGGGCATTAACCGTGGTTATAACGGTCTTATGCAGGGCGATATGTATGAAATGAATCTCAGAAGCGTTTCAAATATTATTAACCGCGGCGGTACAATTCTTTATTCTGCAAGAAGCCCTGAATTTAAGACTGAAGAGGGTATGCAGAAAGCAATCAGTGTTGCAAATAATGTCGGTTTGGACGGTATTGTTGTTATCGGCGGTGACGGTTCATTCCGCGGCGCGAGAGATTTGTCTTTAAGAGGCATTCCATGTGTCGGCGTTCCCGGAACAATAGACAATGATATTGCCTGCTGTGATTACACAATCGGTTATGATACAGCAATGAATACAGTTCGTGAAATGGTTGACCGTCTTCGTGACACAACCGAATCACACGACCGTTGTTCTGTTGTCGAAGTAATGGGCAGAAGAGCGGGTTACATTGCACTTAATGCCGGTATTGCCTGCGGCGCTACATCAATTCTTATTCCCGAAGTTGAATATGATTTTCAGCGTGACGTTATTGACAGAATGCGGAAAACTCAAACAACAGGCAAAAAGCATTTCATTATTGTTGTTGCAGAAGGAATCGGCGGAGTTGAAGAAATGGCAAAGCGTATTGAGGCTGAAACAGGTGTTGAATCACGTGCAACGATTCTCGGTCATGTTCAGCGCGGCGGCGTTCCCACAGTTCGTGACCGTGTAACTGCAAGTCTTATGGGCTGCAAAGCCGTTGAGCTTTTGAAACAGGGAATCGGTAACAGGGTTGTAGCTATGCAGAAGGATGAAATTGTTGATTTTGATATTTTCGAAGCACTGAATATGAAAAAATCTCTCAACCTTGATCATTACAGAATTGCTCACGAAATTTCAATCTGATAATATGAATATTGTACTTATCGGAATGCCGGGCTCCGGCAAAAGCACGGTCGGTGTTATTTTAGCAAAATCTCTCGGTGTTGATTTTATCGACACCGATTTGCTTATTCAAAGCCGTGAAAAAAGATTGCTTCAGGAAATAATCGATGATGACGGAATCGACTGTTTTCTTGATAAAGAGTGTGACGCTGTTTTGAGTATTGATGCTGAAAATGCTGTTATTGCAACAGGCGGAAGCGTAATTTTCAGGGAAGATGCTATGAATCACCTTAAGAAAAACGGGAAAATAATTTATCTTGATGTTCCTGTTTCTGAACTTAAACGAAGGCTGAGCAATATTAAAACACGCGGTGTTGCCGCAAGAAAAGGCGAATCGGTTGAAGATATTTTCCGTGAACGTAATTCTCTTTATGAAAAATATGCAGATATTTACATTGACGCAACATTTTTTTCTTGTGAACAAACCGTTGATATTATATGTAAAAAATTAAAATAATCAAAAATGCCTTGTATTTTTTTACAGGGCATTATTTTTTTACCTCTTATATTTTTCGCTTTGAGTGGCAAA
>CAMFPJ010000011.1 GCA_945971755.1 uncultured Clostridia bacterium | reverse complement strand
TACACCTAAGCCTTCGTCGGCAGCGTCAGATGTGTATAAGAGACAGATTTTTTGAACTTTTCAACATAAAACACAACATATTGTTGATATTTTTTTGATTTATATTTTGTATTTCGATATATTGTGAAAATTTTAATTTTTCAAAAAAGTTGACTTTTTACTGAAAAATATTGTATAATGTCTGTCCGCAGGTAATTTTTCAAATATTACCTGAAAAGTGGATCATTAAACAGAAACGGAGGAGTAACAATGAAAAGAACTTATCAGCCTAAAAAGCGTCATCGCAAGATGGAGCACGGCTTCCGTAAGAGAATGTCAGACAGAAACGGCAGAAAGGTACTTGCCCGCAGAAGAGCAAAGGGCAGAAAGCAGTTAACATACTGATTTTGTTGACTTGGTTTGTATTTTGAAACAGACGGTAACTCTTAAAAAGAATTTCGAATTTCATCGACTTTACGGCAAAGGTAAATCATATCAGGCTCCTGCACTGGTTTTGTATGTGTTAAAAAACCGTGCGGGAATTTGTCGTACCGGAATTACAACTTCAAAAAAAATCGGCAACGCAGTTGAACGCAATCGTTGTCGCCGTGTTATTCGTGCTGCTTACAGAAATATTGAGCCTGACATTTGCGGAAATTACGATTTTGTATTCGTTGCACGCGGCAAAACGAAATACGTCAAATCAACTGAACTTGAAAAAACAATGAGAAAACTTTTAACGGAAGCAGGAGTTGTTAAACAATGAAAGATTTTCTTATTCGTTTAATTAAGTTTTATCAACGCCGTATATCACCGCTGTTCGGTCCAAGGTGCCGTTATTACCCAACCTGTTCGCATTACGCTGTTGAAGCAATTGAGCGATTTGGTGTTATTTACGGCTCTTTTCTTACAATTAAAAGACTTTCGCGGTGCAATATTTTTTTTCCCGGCGGGTACGACCCTGTTCCGGAGAAAAAATGCAGAAAAAAGTGAGTTTCTGATTTTTGGAGGACAAAATGGAATTTATCAGAGAAATATTTTCTATTCCGTTCGGTTACCTTATAGGTTTCTTTTACAGCCTTACGGACAACTACATTTTATCCTTGTTGTTTATGACGATAGCCGTCAAATTGGTTTTACTTCCGTCCTCGATTAAGCAACAAAAGGGCATGGCAAAAAGCCAAAGACTTCAGCCCAAAATAAGACGTATTAAAGAAAAATATCCCAACGACCAAAGAAAACAGCAGGAAGAGATGAACGCTCTTTACCAAAGAGAAGGCTACTCTTCAATGACAGGCGGTTGTGCGCCACTTTTGATTTCTTTTCCCATTATGATGGGTGTTTATGCAGTTAACTACAAGCTTTTGTCATACGTTCTGCACATACCGGCAGACATAATTCAAAAGCTTACCGATATGGCAAGGGCTTTACCTAATCTCGGAACTTATGAAAAGCAGGAATTCCGTCAAGAACTTACGGTAATCAGCCATTGGAACGAACTTGATTTGTCAGGTATTCCTACTGAATATGTTGACAAAATTACTGACTTTACCAACAAGTTTACTTTCTTGGGCATGAACCTTGAAGAAACTCCGCAGTATAAAGTATTTAATGTACTTTGGCTTATTCCGATTTTAACAGGTGTTGCTTCTCTTGCCATGGCGCTTTACACATATATGCGTCAGAGAAAGACAAATCCCGAGATGGCTAAAAACCCGTCAATGGGTTGTATGACATTTATGTCACCTGCAATGAGCATTTGGTTCTCATTCATGTTCCCGGCATCGGTTGGTATTTATATCATTATGTCAACAGTGCTTTCATTTTTACAGATGATTGTTCTTAACAAAACACATTCACCGAAAAAAGTGCTTGCACGTTTGATGATTGATGAAACAATCAACCACCGTGCTAAGGAAAAAATATTAAAAAATGTTGCGGAAACGTTAGATGACAGTAAAAAAGAATAAGAGGAAATAAAATGATTAAAGAAGAAATCGGTACCGGCTCTACCGTTGAAGAAGCAAAGGCTTCTGCACTTGTAAAGCTTGGTATAAGTGAATATGATGACTTTGATGTTGAGGTTATTCAAAACCCAACAAAGAAAATTTTAGGTCTTTTCGGTGGTTCTCCCGCAAAGGTTAAAGTAACGGTTAAATTACCTGACCCTAAGCCCGAAAAGAAAGAAAAGAAATCTGCGAAGGGTGACAAAAAACAGGAAAAACGCCCTGAAAAGAAAAATGATGGTAAAAAACCCGAACAGAAAAAAGAGAAGGAGCCTGTTGAGGAAAAACCTCAGCTTCCTCTTGAAAAAACAAACAATTACACCGAAACAGCAGAGTATATAAAATCAATGGTACTTGCACTCGGTATGGAAGAATGTGCTGTTACCGAAATGTCAAATGAAGAAGAAATTTACTTTGAGCTTGACTGCGGTGACGATTACGGAATTATTATCGGAAAACGCGGTGAAACACTTGACGCTTTGCAGTACCTTGCAAGAATGGTTGCAAATAAAGGCAAGCAGAGCTACAAGAGAGTTTCAATCAATGTGGGAAATTACAGAGCAAAGAGAGAAGAAACTCTTAAAGCACTTGCACATAAAACTGCAGTTAAGGCAGTAAAACAGGGCAGAAGCATTTCTCTTGAGCCTATGAACCCTTACGAGCGCCGTGTTATTCACACAGCAGTTCAGGATATTGAGGGTGCTACATCACATTCAATAGGTTCTGACCTTGACAGGCGCGTTGTTATTGCTCCCATTGACGGCGGCAAACCGCAGGGCAGAAGAAACGGCGGTTACAGAAACGGCGGCAGAAGAGAAAAGAAAGAGGCTTACAAGCCTGAAATTTCACCGGACAGAACTCCAAAGAGTGATATGGACGGTTTCCTTTACGGAACGGTTGATTTCAGAGCTTCCTCAGCAGCCGAAAACTCAAACGAAGAATAAAACATAAACGGTGGTTATGCCACCGTTTTTTGTCATTGGTGGTAAATATGGAATATTTTGCAGAACAGTATGATATTGCCGTTATCGGCGCAGGCCACGCGGGTATTGAAGCGGCTCTTGCAGCTTCACGACTCGGTGCTAAAACGGTGTGCTTTACCGTAAATCTTGACTGGGTGGGCAATATGCCCTGTAACCCGTCAATCGGCGGAACCTCAAAGGGTCACCTTGTCCGTGAAATTGACGCATTAGGCGGAGAAATGGGTAGAGCGGCTGATAAAAATTCCATACAAATCAGAATGCTTAATTTAGGCAAAGGCCCTGCAGTTCATTCACTTAGGGCACAGATTGACCGACGTGAGTATTCAAAATATATGAAGCACACGCTTGAATTACAGGAAAATCTTGATTTAAGACAGGCAGAAATTGTTAATCTCGAAAAAAAAGATGATGGGCTTTTCTACCTTGCAACTCAGCTTGAAGCAATTTATTCTGCAAAAGCAGTTATTCTTGCAACAGGTACTTTCCTTGGCGGCAGAGTTTACGTTGGTGACGTTTCTTATGAGAGCGGCCCTGACGGAATGTTCCCTGCCATGAAGCTTTCCGAGGCACTCAAAAAAATGAACATTCCTCTTCGCAGATTTAAGACAGGTACACCGTCAAGAGTTAATAGACGCAGTGTTGATTTTTCTGAGCTTGAAATTCAGTACGGTGACGAAAAACCCGTTCCGTTTTCCTTTGAAACTGATGAAAAAGACTTGAACAACAGTTCGGTTTGCCATATTACATATACAAACGAGGAAACAAAGAAGATTATTCTTGAAAATATACATCGCTCACCTCTTTATGCGGGAAAAATTGAAGGTGTTGGGCCCAGATATTGTCCGAGCATTGAAGACAAAATTGTAAGATTTTCAGAAAAAGAAAGGCATCAGCTTTTTATCGAGCCGTGCGGAGAGGATACAGAGGAGCTTTATCTTCAGGGTATGTCATCTTCCCTTCCCGAAGATGTTCAGCTTAAATTTTTACGCAGTATTAAGGGACTCGAGAACGTTCAGGTTATGAGAACCGCTTATGCCATTGAATATGACTGTGTTGACCCGCTTTCTCTTAAGTCTTCCCTTGAATTTTCAACAATTGATGGACTTTTCGGTGCAGGGCAGTTTAACGGCTCGTCAGGTTATGAGGAAGCCGCCGCGCAGGGCCTTATTGCGGGAATTAATGCGGCAAGAAAGGTTCAGGGTAAAGAGCCCTTTATTCTTGACAGGGCCACATCATATATCGGCACGCTTATTGATGACCTTGTTACAAAAGGATGCTCCGACCCTTACAGAATGATGACGTCACGCAGTGAATACAGGCTTTTGCTTCGCCAGGACAATGCGGATATTCGCTTAACAAAATTCGGATACAACATAGGTCTTATTTCGGAAGAGAGATACAATAAGCTTTGTGAAAAGCTTCGGCTTATTGCTGAAGAAAAAGAAAGATGCGAGTCGGTAACTATTGCGCCAAATGAGGAGCTTAATAAAATTTTGGTTTCACGTGAAACAGCGCCAATGAACACAGGTATTCGTCTTTCGGAGCTTATTAAAAGACCACAGCTTGATTATGAGGTATTAGCTCCCTTTGATAAGACAAGACCCTCTCTTCCCCGTGACGTTGCAGAGCAGGTTGAAATTGAACTTAAATATGAGGGATACATTAAACGTCAAAATGCAAAGGTTGATGAAATGCGAAGGCTTGAGGTTAAGAAAATACCTGCTGACATTGACTATGACGACGTTTATTCACTAAGGCTTGAAGCAAGAGAAAAACTTAAAAAGGTTAGACCTGAAAGCGTTGGTCAGGCTTCAAGAATCTCCGGTGTTTCCCCGTCTGATATTTCCGTTCTTTTAGTTTATTTAAGTAGGAAGTAAATATATATGCTTAACAGAAATCTTTTAACAGAAACAATTGAGAAATTCGGGATATATGTTTCGGATGAAGCTTTTTTGCGGCTTGATAAATATGCCGAAATGCTTATTGAAACAAATAAAAGCTTTAACCTTACCGCTATTACGGAGCCGGACGATGTTACTGTGAAACATTTTGCAGACTGTCTTTCAATTTTTGCATTTGAGGAAATTCCGCAAGGGGCGAAGATTATTGACGTTGGCACAGGTGCAGGATTCCCCGGACTTGTAATTAAACTTTACAGACCTGACATAAACATAACTTTTCTTGACAGCACAAAAAAGAAATTGGGCTTTATTGAGTCTGTTCTTAACGAAACAGGTATGAGCGGAGAAACAGTCCATCTTCGCGCTGAAGAAGCGGCAGTTCTTTCAAAGTATCGCGAAAATTTTGATTATGCAACCGCAAGAGCAGTTGCTTCTCTTCCGGTCCTTTCCGAATACTGCTTGCCGTTTGTTAAAGTCGGCGGAAAGTTTATTTCTATGAAATCAGCAGAAAGTAATGAGGAACTTAAAGAGGCAAGAGGCGCCATTAAACTTTTGGGCGGTGAAATTTCAAATGATAACCTGTTCCAACTTGTCGAAAATATGCCTCGCAGAATAGTTTTTATTAAAAAGAAATCGCAAACTCCGACAAGGTATCCGAGAAAAACGGCACAAATCGCTAAAAAACCTTTGAAATAAACTCGAAACCCTTTGAAAAATAAGGAATTTTGACAATCGAATTTTCTTTACAAAGTAACCTTCACAGTGTTATTCTTAAGTCAAGGACAAGCACTGCGGAGGTCTTTTTTATGAAGAAGATAAATAAAATACGTCCCGAAGACAAGATAGTACATATTCCACAAAATCAAATTATCCCGAACCCAAATCAGCCAAGAAAGCGATTTGATTATGACGAGCTTGAGGGACTTGCACAAAGCATTCGGGCAAACGGAATAATTCAACCGTTAATTATTCGTGAAAACGAAAGAGGTCAATACGAATTAGTTGCCGGTGAAAGAAGACTTCGCGCGGCAAGGCTTATCGGCCTTACAACGGTTCCTTGCATTATAACTGAAATTTCGGAAACAGATTCGGCAGTTTTTGCCGTGCTTGAAAATTTGCAAAGACAGGACCTTGACTATTTTGAAGAAGCGGAAGCGCTTGCTTCACTTGTAAGTGACTATCATCTAAGTCAGGATGAGCTTTGCAAAAAACTCGGCAAAGCACAGTCAACGGTATCAAATAAATTAAGATTACTTAAACTTTCAGATGAAATGCGATACAAAATCAGCCGTGCAGGACTTACGGAGCGCCACGCAAGAGCTTTGCTTGCAATCAGTGATGAAAACCAAAGAGCAAGAGCCCTTGCAATAATTATTGACAGGCATTTAACGGTAAGCGAGAGCGAGGCGCTGATTGAACAGATGCTTCGAAAGAACACAGCACCGAAAAAACAAATGCTGCAAGGGTTTAAGGATATTCGTATATTCATAAACACATTGAATTCGGCAGTTGACACCATTCGGCGTGCGGGAATTGACGCAGACTCGGTTAAAACAGAAACCGATGAATATGTTGAATACATTGTGCGAATTCCGAAGCTTGACGACAAGCCCCGTTCAATAGCAACATAAATCACGTTAAAAACGCGATATTTATCCCCCGATGAATTGCGTTTTTATATAAAGTGGCGAAAAGCCACCCATATCCTTCTCTTTCACACCCCACATCCACAGCGAAAGGCCACTCTTTAAGAGTGGTCTTTTGCTTTTTCCGAAGTTTTATGTTTCACGTGAAACATTTAATAAAAATTTGTTCCCAAACAGTAAAATTTCACATTTTCTCTTTAATTTTGAGAAATTGTGTGATATACTAAAGAACGATATTGAGATTTTGCGTAGATTTTACGAGATTGGAGGGAAAATATTGGCGAAAGTGGTGTCTGTTATTAACCAAAAGGGCGGCGTAGGCAAAACAACAACCGCCGTGTCGCTTGCTGCTTGTGTGGGAGCAAAGGGTTACAAAGTTTTACTTGCCGATATTGACCCGCAGGGCAACTCTACAAGCGGTTACGGAATTAACAAGAGAAAAATTGCTTCATCATCTTACGATGTAATGATAAACGGTACGGACCCTGAAAGTGCAATAATCAAAACCAATTTCAAAAATGTTGACATTTTACCTGCGGATTTGAACCTTGCAGGAGCAGAGGTTGAACTTATTGAAACAGATAACCGTGAAGCAAGGCTTAAAACTGCCGTTGCTAAGGTTTGGGACAAGTATGATTACATATTTTTTGACTGCCCCCCCTCTTTAGGACTGATTACAATCAACGCTTTAACTGCTTCAGACACGTTTTTAGTACCTGTTCAGTGTGAGTTCTATGCGCTTGAGGGTCTTGCTCAGCTTATGGCAACCGTTCGCCAGGTAAAAAGGCTTTATAATCCGCATATTGAGCTTGAGGGTGTTTTGCAGACAATGTATGACGGTAGGCTGAATTTAACTCAGCAGGTTGTTACGGAAATTAAAAAATATTTTCCCAACAAGGTTTATAAAACAACAATTCCAAGAAATGTCAGGCTTTCAGAGGCTCCGTCTTTCGGTGAGCCGATTATATATTATGATAAAAACTCAAAAGGCGCTTTGGCTTATAAAGATTTTGCAGACGAGTTTTTGTCACAGCAGTAAGAGGTGTAGGATATGGCAAAAAAAGGCGGGCTTGGAACAGGTCTTGATGCTTTGTTTCAGGACAACTCCCCTATTGAGAGTGAAAAGTCAGTGTTGACTTTATCGGTTAATGAGGTTGAGCCGAACCGTGAACAGCCTCGAAAAGAATTTGATGAAAACGCTCTTTCGGAGCTTTCAAAAAGTATTGAGCAGAACGGTGTTATTCAGCCGATTTTGGTTCGCCCCGTTACAGGCGGCACTTATCAAATCGTTGCCGGTGAACGCAGGTGGCGCGCAGCGAGAATGGCAGGGCTTACTGAAGTTCCCGTTATTATTCGTGAAATGAGTGATGAAGAAGCGGCGGTTTTTGCACTTATTGAGAATTTGCAGCGTGAGGACTTAAACCCTATTGAAGAAGCGGTAGGTATTCGCTCACTTATTGACGAATTCGGCATGACGCAGGACGAGGCGGCTGACAGAGTCGGTAAATCAAGAGTTGCAGTTACAAATACATTAAGACTTTTGAAACTTCCGGAGAATATTCTTTCAATGGTTGCAAAAGGTAAGATCACAGCAGGCCACGCAAGAGCGCTTATTTCTCTTGAGGACGAAGGCAGAATGCTTAAAATAGCAAATGCGGTTATTGATAACAACTTAACCGTTCGTGAAGTTGAAAAGATGGTTAAGACGGAGCTTTCAGGAGAAAATGCAAAACCTCAGAAACGCCAGAAGAAACGTGATAAATATTATGACGAGGTTGAATTGGCATTGACGCAGACTCTGGGCAGAAAAGTAAAAATTTATCTTTCAAAGGGCGGAAAAGGAACTTTAGAATTCGAATTTTTCGGAAAAGAAGACCTTACAAAGCTTGCGAAAGAGTTTGATAAATAAGAAGGAGAAAGAAAATGCTTGATATTAAATTTTTGAGAAGCAACCCTGACATTGTCAAGGAAAACATCAAAAAGAAGTTTCAGTTTGAGAAAATCGAGCTTGTTGACAAAGTAATTGAGCTTGATAAAGAATATCGCGATGCAAAGAACCGTGCGGATGAGCTTCGCGGACAGCGTAACGCAATCTCAAAGCAGATTGGTATGTTTATGGCAAAGGGTCAAAAGGATGATGCTGAAAATGCAAAACAGCAAGTGAAGGACATTAACACAGAGCTTGAGGCTTTAGAGGTAAAAGAAACAGAGCTCGAAGCAGAAGTTCGCAAGATTATGCTTGTAATTCCCAATATTATTGATGACAGCGTTCCCATTGGTAAGGATGACAGCGAAAACGTTGAAATTGAAAAGTTCGGTGAGCCGGTTGTTCCCGAGTTTGAGGTTCCCTACCACGTTGACATTATGGAAAGTCTTAACGGTATTGACCTTGACTCAGCAAGAAAGACAAGCGGTAACGGTTTTTATTACCTATCAGGTGATATTGCAAGACTTCATTCTGCAATTCTTTCCTATGCAAGAGATTTCATGATTGACAGAGGCTTTACCTATTACATTCCTCCGTTTATGATTAGAAGCGAGGTTGTAACGGGAGTTATGAGCTTTGCTGAAATGGAAAATATGATGTATAAAATTGAGGGCGAAGACCTTTACCTTATCGGCACATCGGAGCACTCGATGATAGGCAAGTTTATTGATACAATTATTCCTGAGGATGAACTCCCGAAAACGCTGACATCATACTCCCCCTGTTTCCGTAAAGAAGTTGGAGCACACGGCATTGAGGAGCGCGGTGTTTACAGAATTCATCAGTTTGAAAAGCAGGAAATGATTGTTGTTTGCAAGCCTGAAGACAGTATGAAATGGTATGACAAGCTTTGGCAGAATTCAGTTGACTTCTTCAGAAGTCTTGACATTCCGGTAAGAACTCTTGAGTGCTGTTCGGGTGACCTTGCAGACCTTAAGGTTAAATCTTGTGATGTTGAGGCTTGGAGCCCGCGTCAGCAGAAGTATTTTGAAGTTGGCTCCTGCTCAAACCTTGGCGACGCACAGGCTCGCAGACTCGGTATCAGAATCAAAGGTAAAGACGGCAACTATTTTGCACACACTCTTAACAATACGGTTGTTGCTCCGCCGAGAATGCTTATTGCATTCCTTGAAAACAACTTGAATGAAGACGGAAGCGTCAATATTCCCGAACCGCTCAGAATGTATATGGGCGGCAAATCTAAGATTGAAAAGTAATCTTTATATTTTCTATACAAAAGGACAAAGAGGTATAATTTTTATGAAAAGCAGATTTATCAGAGTTTTATGTTTGGCATTGGCGTGTGTGGTTATGCTTGTTTCTTTTGCAGGCTGCAAAAAGAAAGAGTATGAAAAAAGTGATGATACAACAACCGCACCCAGCGAAGTAACAACCGAAAATGCAGTTCCTGCAAACATAAACCCACTTACAGGCTTAGAATTAGATGAAAGTGCCGTAGGCAAGCGCCCGGTTGCAATTATGGTTGAAAACTCACCTGCAGCCCGTCCGCAATGGGGACTCTCAACACCGGATATTGTTCTTGAAGGTGTTGTTGAGGGCGGAATTACAAGAATGATGTGGATTTATGCTGATGTTAACAAGGTTCCGAAGGTTGGTCCTGTTCGCAGTGCACGTCATGACTATGTTGAAATCGCTTACGGAATGAACGCTATTTTCACACATTGGGGCGGCAGCAGACCGGCTTACGCGTTCCTTGGAGAGCTTGCAAACAAAGGATATCTTGATATTGACGGAAAAATTGTGGGCACAAACGGTAATGAGTCAAATAAAGGTTACTATTTCTTCAAAGACCCGTCACATTCTTCGGCTACTGAGCATTGCGGCTACACAAAAGGCGAATATCTTAAAGCATACATTGAGAAAAAAGGTATTGAAACAAAACAAACTAAAGAAGATTGGGCTCCTTACAAGGTTATTGCTTCCGGTGAAAGAGTTCCGTACGGTGATTCAACCGCAGGTTCATGTTCATCAATTACCGTAACTTTTTCTTCCGGCTACAAGCATACGTTTAAGTATGACCCGGAAACAGGTCTTTATAAGAACTTTATGAACACAAGTGAAATGAAAGACGGTAACAACGGTCAGCAGATGGCAGTTAAAAACGTAATAGTTATGTATGCTCCCGTTGCAGGCTATTCCACAAGCATAAAAGACGATAAAAAGCTTCGCGAATGGGACCTTACGGGCGGCGACGCACTTTTCATTTCTAACGGTTACGGTGAAAAGATTTCCTGGAAAAAGGGCAGCGCCTCCTCTCCTCTTAAGTTCTACGGTCAGGACGGTCAAGAGCTTACAATTAACAGAGGACAAACATGGATTGGTGTAATTCCTAACGAAAACAGAAATCTTACACAGGTTGTCGGTTAACACAAAAATTTCACTGGAGGAATTTTTATGAATAAAAAAATAATTGCGTTATTCTGCGTAGTGATTCTTATGGTGTCTGTTTTTGCGGCATGCAGTAAAACAAAGCTTTACACGGCAACAATTAACGGAGTGGAAAGACCGGTTGTTACAAATGAAGACGGCGAATTAGTTACAAATGCAGACGGTGAGGTTGCGGTTTATGTTACAAATGCAAAGGGCGAGTTGGTTACTGCCGATGACGGTACACCCAACGTCAATTATGTAACAAATAACTCAATGCTTGTGCATCCGAACGGAACAATTACTTATGAAATTTTTACTTATCCGGTAATTGAAGGCTGGTCTGTATCAGATAAGAACGGAAGAATTGATAAAGACGGAACCGAGCTTAAATGTTATATAGTCGCAGGTTATGCAGCCACAGCTACTGAGGAAAATAGCTTTAACGCCATTATGGATAATGTTATAGTTCAAAACCGAACAATTGTTGATAAGATTAACGGCGGTTACGGCAAAGATCAGGGCTTTGACAAGGCAGAAATGAATACCGAAGAAATTGAATTTGCGGGCTATGAGGCTATGCATATGAGCTACACATTTTACGATGCGGACGGTAAAGTAGTTCATCATGCTGAAAATATCTATTTTGTAATTCCGGACGGAACAGTTTACGGAGTTGACTATGCTTGCCAGGATGGCGTTGGCTATGATAAGAACTTTAACTTCCTTGAATGGGCACAGAACAACGTTACGGTTAAGCTTCCCACAAAAAAATAAGATATAAACAGGACATTAACGGCAAGGTGATGAGCTTTGCCGTTATTTTTATACATAAATTAACTTGTCCGCAAAATATTGGGAGAGATTTTCGGATAACCACAAAATGTTGTAAAACCAATAAATAATAGACAAAATATATGTCAAGTGTATTATATTTTCACCGTTCTTCAGCAAAAATGACAATATTTCCCATTGTTAACAGTTTGTTCATAATTTCGTGAAAATGTTGCAAAAATCATTTGCCTTTTTGCACAAAACAGAAAAAATTTTTTGATGCTTTTGTAGAAAAGTATTAATTTCGTAAATAAACTATTGAATTTTCTTTACAAAAATTGTACAATTGCAGTAACCATAAGGATGGTGTAGTGGGGGTAGTGTCTCTATTTTCAGAAAACGCTGTTCCTACTGCCCTCTGAAACGTTGGTTTTCAATGTTTTCAAGGCACATCCGAGTGGTTCGTACACTCGGGTGTGCAACATCCAGTCTCCCCCCGTACAGCGTCGAGCGGAGATGTGGTGGGAGGCAGGTCCGAGCAACCCAAGAGGAGCGCAAGCCGCTCTGCTGATTTGCATACTATAATATAAGTGCAGGTCGGTAAACGGTCAGAGAGAAAGGCGGCATTCCTCACGAACGGCATACCGCAGCCGTAATGCGGTAACAGCATTACATTATAGCGTTAAGTTATAATGGTGTAATTTTAATAGGAGGAAATCTATTATGAAAAAATTAACAAAATTGTTAAGTATTCTCTTAGCTTTTGTTATGGCTCTTTCATGCATGACAATGGTGGCTTCGGCAGCTAAAACAAAGTATCAGACAGTTGCTGACCTTGAAGCATTGTCAGCTTACAGCCCGTATGGTACTGTAACAAGACTCACAACAGAAGAAAGAATGTCAATTTTACTTGACTTCCTTGACTTAACTCTTGCCCCCTTGTCGAACCTTAACATGGGTGAGGTTCTTAACGCAGCGGGTCTTAAACTTACAATCAACCTTACATCAGTTGACAATATTTTTACAACGATTGACGATGTTTGCAACCTTAAAGCAAACTCAACATACAAGTTTGCTGCATTGTTCGTTAACCTCGGTATTGTTGAGGACCTTAACATTAAGGCAGACACAAACTGGACAAAGAACATGAGAAGAGACTCTTCTGCTCAGATGGCAATGGTTAACAACCTTCTTAAGCTCCTTACTACAAACTCATCTGTTATCGGCGGTGTTTTTGACAAGGGTCTTGAGCTTGGTCTTATCGCAACATTTATTCCGGGTCTTAACCTTAAGCCCATTAACAACCTTGTAACAAACCTTCCCGATGCAATTAAGGGCATTGTTTTCCCGCTCTTCAGCAGACAGGATGACACAAGCGCAGAGAGAAATAAGTACAGCAATAAGTCAAACGACCTTGTTGCTGTTGCTCAGGAATTCGTTAACGGTCTTTTCACAAAGCCCATGAACTGGACTTCATACAGAGTTGACGCAGCAGGTACTGACCTTGGCTATACACTCGCTCTTCCGACAGAAGCTGACGGTACAACAAGATACTTCAGAGTTAGCGAAGACGGAACAAAGATTACACAGTTCGATTATAAATATGCAGGTCTTCTCGGTGACCCGGCAGCAGGCTATGTTGAAACTGTTACATACACAAAGGCAAAAGAACTTGACACAGCAGACTGCACAACTTATGTATTCAAGGCTCCTGCAGGATATGAAGGCGACCAGACTCTTAAATGGTACAAGGCTGACGGAAAAGTTGACGAAAACGGCAGAATTCAGTCAAGCTACTGGCTTCCCTCAGTAAAGGCTGCAATTGACAGCGGCAAACTTACACTTGAGATTAACGGTGCAGACTCAGTTCTCGGCCTTATTTACAAGTTCATTCCTTACGTCTTTGCTGAAATGGCTCCCACAGTTCTTAACGGTTCTGCTAAGAAGCTTATGGCTGAGGCATTTGACGTTACATTCACAAAGATTGGTGAAAAGGGTGACGCTACTCTTCCTGCCGGTGAATTCTTCACTAAGAATCAGGACTTTTACGTATGGGAATATTCAGATTACACAGTAATCGACGGTGTTCCTTACTACAGATTCCAGGATCAGTTCTTCAAAGGTGAAATTCCTTCGAACATTTCTGTATTCTACAGCATGATTAACTGGAACTATAAAATCACAGGTGATTTCTTCAATGAGTTCATTCCGACAACTGTTGGTTCAACATGGGCTCTTGACAGCTTTAACAACATCATTGGAAAAGCAATCAACTCAATGATTGCAGATTCTTGGACAGTTAAGGGCAAAACTTATACACGTTCAACAGTATTCCCGTGGGAAACAGGCGACAACAGCAAGCTTCTCAACAACCTTATGGTTTGTGCAAGAAACTTCTTTAACATCGCTCCCGAAGAAATCGTTGACGAATATGTTACAGAAGCACAGTTCTACAACGCAATGATGAACGGCACACTTAAGCAGGCAACTAACGGCCTTCTTTGCGAGCTTATTAAGCTCATCATGCCGCAGATCGTATTTGCTGACAACATTGTTGACCAGCCGATTACAGCTGTAGCAGCTATAGTTGTTCGTGAACTTTGCACACAGCTTATGCCTTCATACAACTTTGATGCTATGATTTACGCTAACTACGGCGACGCATCAAACGCAAAGAGAGAACTTCTTAACAAGTCAGCTGATTACTGGCTTGATACAACTCTTTACATGGGCGTTAACCTTGGTATGTTCTACCTTCGTAACATCACAGACATCGGTGAAGATGCTGCTGACGGTTACTTCAACGTTATGTCAGACCTTGGTGCTATCCCCACAATTACAACAGGCAAGAATACTCCTGCTGCCGGCAACGCTATGACATTCTCAGCAACATCACAGTATGTTGGTTCAACACCTTCATGGCTTTACCAGGTTGACTGGATTGTTGACTGGGCTCTTTCAGCATCTGCCGAATTCGGCTGGCACTTCGAGAGACTTGTAGATTGCGGCACAGAGGTTAACCTTGCAACATATCAGAACCCGTTAAATAAGATTGACGCAGTTCTCCTTAAGCTTCTTCCGTTTGACCAGCTTCTTAACGTAAGCGAATTCTCAGGTCAAACTTACGGTTCAGGCACATTCCTTGAAAAAGTTCTTAAGGACGGTCTTGTTGACTCAATCGTTAACCTTGACGTTGTTAGACTTCTTAAGTTAACAAAGGTTCCGGACGGTTACTTCAGACAGGGCAACATTGCTGACAACATTGTTAAGATTGTTGTTAATCTTCTTGACAACGTATTCTATAAGGTTGCAGGTAACACAGACCTTATCAATAAGTCAACTGTTACATCTGTAAATACACTTCTTAACCAGACAAACATCAAGACATTTATTGTTAACCTTATTTCAAAGCTTCAGAAAGCTTCTGAAACATACAACGTACTTGATCCGATTATGCCAATCCTTGGTTTCTTTGTAGGTTGGACAACAGACGCTCAGAAGTATGCTGAACCGAACATTTACTTTACAAATGACTGGGGCTCATCATATCTTTACACTGCAGCTGACGGTTCAAGCACAAACAACCCGCAGATTAAGATTACAAATAAATCAAGCGGTATGCTTCTTAAGCACAGAAACTCAAGCGTTACAGATACTGCTTACTCTATCAAGATTACTGCAGTTGAGCTTGACGGCGGCGTAACATACACCGCTTCATTGCCAATTACCGTTCAGCCCGGTGATACAGCATCAATTGCTCTTTCAATTCCGAGCACAAGCGGTACAACAAAGGCTACTATTACTTATGAATTCACAGGTAAAGACGGTAAAGCTCTCGGCGGTACTCAGAAGAAGATTGCTTACGCATACATTTCTGACGTAACAGACCAGATGAACGAAAATGTTGCAGCAGTTGACACAGGCGACTACTGGCAGAGAGAAGGCTACAAGTCTTACGAATTCACAACAGATATTTTCAAGACTGTTACTGACTACAAGGGCGCAGGTTCTTATAAGGCAGCCGTTGTTCAAGTCGGTAACAAGACAAAGAAATTCGTATCAGTTAAATATGATACAGTACCCGGTGCACCCATGAGCGATTACTTTGACCTCATTACCGACCGTGCAAAAGCAGGTTGGGTACAGGCACTTGTTAAAGACTCTGTTACACAGACATCAGGTTACTTCTGGGCTCCTAAGAGCGGCGTAACCTCTGAAACAGAATTCCCGTACGGCGTATATGACGGCGGCCAGATTGCTGTTAAGTACGGTAACAAGTCAGGTACATGGGTAATTGACTTCATTTACTACAACGACTTCAAGATCGGTGACATTAAAGATAAGTATGTTGGTTATGCTCTTACTGCTGAACAGTTCAGTGACGCTGCAGCATTTGCAACATACGAAACAGCACTTCGTAAAGTTGTTGAACTTTCAGACGTTGCTAAGAGAACCGACTATGTTGATGTAATTCAGCCTCAAATTGAAGGTGCAATTAAGGCTCTTGAAGATGCATACAAGGCACTTACTGAAGGCTCATCTTCATCATACGGTGTCGGTGATATCGCACTTGTTGAAAATGCACTTGCAGCAGTTGAAACAAATCCTGCAAGAGACCTTAACTTCCAGGATCATGACCTCTTCGAATACTTCCAGTATGAGAAGCAGAGAACAAATGCCCGCGCAATGATCAACGCAACAAAAGGTCCTAAGGCACCTGAAAAGTACATTGAAAACGAAGGCGCATCTGCAGCACTTATCGACGCAATCGTAGCTGCACAGACAAACGCTAACGTTAAGACAGGTATTAACGCAACAGTAATTGAGCCCACTAAGGAAGACCTTGATAACTATGCTGCAGCACTTGCTGACTTCACTCCTGCTAAGTACTCAGAGCTTCAGGTTGACGACCAGGCATCTAAGATTAATTACTATGCAAACTTCATGAAAGCATGCTCTAAGTCTGCTGACAAGACATTCCTTGATAAAGAAATCACTTATGCAGAAGCTCAGAAATATGACTCATCACTTTACTCTGCTGATTCATGGAGCCGTTATGTAGACGCTCTTGCAGAAGCTAAGAGAGTAAGTGCTGACGCAAGCGCTCTTGAGTCAGTTACTTTCGACGCTAAGTATGAGCTTATGGTTGCTCAGAACAAGCTTAAGCTTAAAGAGAGATCAATGAAGGAAGTTGGCTACATGAACGAAGAGCTTATCCCGCTCATCGCACATGCTAACGCAGTTCTTGACAACTACGGCACAATCTATGCTGTTAAGGCAGGCATCACAGAAGCTGACGCACTCGGACAGCTCGTAAAAGCTCTCGGTATTGCTTACAACGAGGAAATCGACGGCGTTAAATACGAAGGCATTCTTTACGACCGTTCTGCTATCACATTCCAGGAATATGACAGAACAGCAAATGCAAAGAATAAGAGAGCTGTTGACGCAGCAGCTGACAAACTCCGTGCAGCAATCGAAAACTTCGAAAGCACAGCAAAACTTGAATCTAAGGATGAAACAACTGCTGTTGACCAGACAGTTAGATTCATTCAGGGTATCGTTCCCGGCTCAATTGCAAACGCTGAACAGCTTCTTGCTCGCGTTACAGTAACAGGCGGCAACGCAGTTACATCAGCTTCTAAGGCAGGCAACTACGGTACAGGCGCTCGCATTGAAATTAAGAGTGGCGACATTCTCCTTGCAACTTACTTCGTTGTTATTTACGGTGACGTAAACGGCGACGGCGCAGTTGACGCATTCGACGCAATCGAAGTTGACGTAGCTAACTGCACAGCACACTACATGGGCGACGTTTATGACGACGCTGCTGACCTTACAAATGATGGCAAGATCGACGCTGCTGACTATGCTGCTCTTGTAGCAGGTGTTAAGTGCGACGCTGCTATCAGTCAGAACCCCAACGCTTAATCGGTTAATTTTCTGACATCAATTTAATTTTAAGCACGGGGTGGCAACCCCACCCCGTGCGACTTACAAAACTTTCCCGTTTTACTTCGGTAAAACATATTATACTTTTTACCCGATATCACCATTGACAAAGTAATTTTTGGGTGATATAATTACATACTACGAATGTAGTTAATTTTACATATTCCCGAGGGTCTTCTTCGGAGAATATAGATTTCATCGTGCCGTAGAGTACCAAATGCGGCGCGGCAAAAAACCGGAAAATTGGATTTTACCCGGCTGATGGGAACGGTCAGCGCAGACCTTATCTGCGAAAAACGTTCTGTGTAAGTTCTTGTGAAAATTGTAACCCGCAATTTTGGGAATTTACCGCTTCAATTTTGGAGCATTTTGGCTTAATTTGTTTTGTTGCCACTGTACCAAAAGGCAATGGGCAAAAAGCTAAGGGTGATGTTCCCATATTACGGAATTCACCACATCTTGTTACAATTGAAGAACAAAAAAACATTAGGAGGAAAAACAATGTCAAATATCAAGAAGATTATTGGCGTTGTGCTTGCATTAGTAATGGCTCTTTCTGTTGCTACTGTTGCTTTTGCCGTTGAAAATGACGCAGCTGCTTACACAGTTACCATTTCATCAGACAAAACAGAGCTTGCAGCAGGTGAATCAGCTACAGTTACTGTTTACCTTACAACTAACTTCTATGCAAGTGCAATTTCAATTCCCGTTTTCTTTGACAACTCACAGGTAACTGTTAGTGCAGGTTCAACGACAATTGCTGATGCAGCTATTGCTACAGAAGCATCAGCTGACTCCGCTAAACTTTATGCCGGTTCAGGTTATACTCAGGCTGACCACGGCGTAAGAGCACTCGTTTATATTGCAGAGTACGGTTCAACTATTGCAACCTATAACAACACTGCAGTTATGACATTTACAGTTACTGCTAATGAAGCAGCTACAGGTTCAGTTACAGTTGCATGCTCAACCGGTTCACTTAAGACTGCTTCTAACACAACAGGCGCTCTTTACGTTGCTAAAGATGAAGCAAATGATGATAGCACAATGGATTCTCTTGCTTACAACGTAACTAACGCAACAATCGATGGCGCTACTGCTACAATCAATTTTGCAG
>CAMFPJ010000010.1 GCA_945971755.1 uncultured Clostridia bacterium | reverse complement strand
CAGATTATATATACATATTTTTATGGAGGTTAGACTTATGAAAGAGGAAAACAGAAAGTACGGTCAACTTGCTTATGATATAGTTGAACATGCTTCTAAAAAAATCGGTTCTCGTCTTCCCGGTTCTGAAGGCGAAAAGAAATTTCATGACTATATGTGCGAAAAACTTGAAGAAATCGGTATTAAACCGACAAGAGAAGAATTTGCAGTATCGCCCCGTTCCGGTATCGGCGGACTTTCTTATGCCGGTTATTTCGGCATAATTATGAGTGCTTGCATGTACTTTGCTCTTCACAACGAATATTTATGGTATGCTATGGCACTTGCAGGAATTATTTTCGTATTTTGGCTTGTATTCAGTTGTTTCTTCTATAAGAGATGGTTTGATATGTTCTTCCCACAGAAAATTTCAATGAACTCTTACGGTGAACTTCTCCCTGAAGACGGAAAATACGATTACACGATTGTTCTTTCGGGTCACACAGACACAAGCTGGACTTGGAGACATTCAGAACATACTTACAAATACAAAGATAAACCGATTTTAGGTCTTATTGCTACATACGGAAAAGTCGGTTTCGGTGCTGTTTGTGTTTTCTTAACAGTCGGCATATCAATTGCTATGGCAATTATTTACGGTACATATCAGTTTATTTCATCCTTTGGTATTGACGCAATGGGCATGGCTACTGCTTCATGGGCACAGAGTGCTTACGAATGGGTTAAAGGCATTACTGACGGTCGCGCATTTGCAGTATTTACTTATGCTCTTAATTTCATCCCGATTATTACTGCAATCGGCAGTGCATTTGTTGCTATGTGGGGCGACCCGCACGAAGAAAATGCATCTCGCGGAGCTATGGATAATGCAACAGGAATTGCGCTCAGTTACGCTGTTATTAAATATTTCAAAGAAAACCCTGATAAAATGCCAAAGAATTGCCGTATTGTTGATTACAACTGCGGTTCCGAAGAAGCAGGACTTCGCGGTTCAATGGCTTTCACCGAAGAACATAAAAATGACGGTATGCTTGAAAACTGCTGGAATATTAACATTGACTCTGTTGCTGACAAAGACTACTTTGAGGTTGTTATTAAAGATGATTGGCAGGGTTGCAGATTTGATAAAGACCTTGAAAAAATGTTCAAAGATACATTCAATGAACTTGGCATTGAATCTAAGACTAACGGTTGTATTCACAACCCCGTCGGAGGATGCGACTCAACACCTATGACAAGGGCTGGTGTAAAATCTGTTACATTTGCTGCACAAAACCCTATGCTTACATATTACTACCACACATGGCGCGATATGCCGGAACGTTTTGAAATGGAAACAGTTTCACAGGGCTTTGACGTTATTTTAGGTGTTATTGATAAGATTGATAAATTCCAGCAAGAAAACGGCTTTAACGGAGTTAACCACTAATCAATCCATAAGCGGTGCTAGTAAAAAAACTACGCCGCTTATTTTATGTCTTGATTGACTTTCATTATGTATTGTGGTAGCATTAAATCATTAAATTTAAGCGGTGATTAAATGAAAAGGATATACAAACTAACATCAATTGTTCTGTCGATGATTTTGTTGTTATACGGTTGCGGAAAAGTTACACCGAAAACAGCACTTGATAAAATAAATTCATATTTAGCAACGAATGACTATAGTTCCTGTAAAGACTATGTCAGTTCACTGGACAGCGACGTTATTACAAACATTTCAGATAATGCTTTAACCGCAATATCAAAGGAATTTGCAGAAATATATGAGACAAAAAAACAGAATGATATTTTTGATTTAACGCTCATTGACGCCTCTTTTATTGAAAAATGTGAAAAACTTTGGAGCATTGCGTCTGTATTCAAACCAAACTCTGAAACTGATTTTGATGAAAACCTCATTTATTTAAGATATTTTTCCGAATTGTCAGATTCATTGAGATATAAAGAAATTTTCAAAATTCTTAAAGATATGCACAACTGCGGTTACCTTGAAACAATCGTAAAAGCACTTAACGATTACGATGTTTTAGGTGAAAGTGAAGCTTTTGAAACCGCACAAAAAATTGCATCAGAATTTAAGTATTCACAATATGACCCGCAAGAGTACTTTATTTCCGAACTTCGTCAATCATGTGAAATAATCAACAAATATTTTGTTTCCGTTAACAATGGTTTTGCAACCAATGACACGGTAGTAGTGGCAACTGCAGTTAACAATATACTTGATGTTTGCGGTGTATTTCTTTCAGCGTCTGATACAGCAAAAAATGTTTATGAAAACATGAATGCTACAATCAATTCATTAAGAGTTAACGGTGCATTCAGCAATTACAGCGGAAAAATTGAAGTCAGCGAAAAAAGAGAGTATGAACCCGGTCAGGACTTTGGTCTTTCCGTTATTTTCGGGCCAAGCAGTTTTACAGATTACACCTCTGACCAAAGCAATAATAAAACTGATACTATAAAGATTTCCAAAGAAGAAGCAATTAGAATTACTGTAAGTGCAATTAACAAAACAAAAGGTTACCGCGGTGAATTACAGGTTGACAGAACACAAAATATAAATGTTCAAATGACTTCATTTAATACAGTTTCAGAAGTCACAAACACAATAACGCTTGTACGTGCGAAAATTAACGATGAATTAAATAAGTCAAACGGAACGAGTAAGGGAACTAAAACTTTTGCAGGCGGTGTCAGCGGTGATTTAACACTTAACGACACTATTCCCCCATCAGGAAGAACTGCTTCGCTTCAGCCCTCACTTGTTGAAACTTACAGTGCCGTAAAAGGCTCAGGCGGATATGTAATTACATTTACACTGTATCCATGTACCTCAACTAACGATGAGATGTCATACAGCCTTCTTTCAATCGTTGACGGTTTCTACTTTGATGAAGATGGTGCAAATGCACAGCACAAATCATATTACGGACCTACACAAATTTCCATTGTAGTAAACAACTCCGGGCTGCTTTCAAAATACAGTTACACAATAACAGGTGTTGCCGACTGTAAATTCTTTGAAAATAACGAGCATGTAGCAACAGGCGAATTCGGATTTAATAATCGTTATTCATACGACTTCAAATATTAAGCATAAAAGCGGCGGTATTACCGCCGCTTTTATGTATTATCCTGCTTTTTAATTCCAAAAATCATTCTTAAAACTCCGCCGAAAAACTTAGGACTTAAAACCACAATTTTCATTATATTGCCCCCTATTTTTTGCAGAGAGCTACACCGCAAAATACAAGTGAAATTGCTAATGCAACAACAATGAATTTAGTGGGTAAAACAAAAGAAATTACAAGTCCGAGACCCAATGATGCAAACAAAACGCCAGCACAAGAATTCTTTTTACCCATAATAAATGCCCCCTGCAAATGTATTTGTACTACATTATACACAGGGAGCAATTATTTTGTTACTTAAATTTTAATTCCCATTCATTGATTTGCGCAGCTGCTTTATAAAGCTCAATATAATCATCATGACGAGTCTTATTGATATAGCCGTTCTCAACTGCCTCACAAATTTTGCAACCTTTATCAGTAGTATGAGAGCATGTTGAAAATTTACAACCGCCTAAATATTCGCGAAATTCTCGGAAACAATAAGCCAATTCATCTTTTTTAATAAGTTCGTCTTTTTCAAATTCAAATGATGAAAAACCGGGAGTATCAACGACAAATCCACCACAAACCTTGAAAAGTTCAGCTTGCCTTGTAGTGTGCCTTCCCCTGCCCAGTTTTTGACTGATTGGAGCAGTAGAAAGTTTCAAATTCTCGTCAATACGGTTAAGCAATGTTGTTTTACCAACACCGGAGTTCCCCGTAAAAGCCGTAAGTTTATCTTTCATAAGGCTCTTAATTTCGTCAATAGCACCGTTTTCATCAAGGCATATAACTTTTATACCGCTTTTTGAATAAACGTCTTTTACAGCGTTTGTAGAGGAAATGTCTCCTTTTGAAACAGCAATTATCGGTTCAATATTTTTATACTCGGCATTTGCTATTATCCGGTCGGCAACAAGAAAGTTTGGCTTTGGCTCAACTGTTGAAATGACAATTATCAAAGTATCAATATTGCTTACAGGCGGACGGTTCAGATAATTCTTTCTTTCGTGAATTGAGTCAATGGTGTTTTCTGCATTTTCGTTAACAGAAATAGTTACTCTGTCGCCGACAAGCGGAGTAATCCGATTTTTGCGAAATATTCCTCTCGCCTTACACTCATAAACAGTGTCGGCAGCTTCTACATAGTAGAAGCCGCCAATACCCTTTATTATTATTCCTTCAGAATTAGTCATACTTAATCTCCGACTTCGGGAGGCTGCGTTGCAACAACAAGTGTAATTTCTGTGTTAAGTGCAACTCTTGTTGTTCCGTCTGATGCCGGTGTTTGCTCAATAACCGTACCTTCTGCAACATTTACATCTTCTTTGTAAGTCACCTTAACATTTGTAAACTTTGCAACAGCAAGCATATCTTTAGCCTCACTCTCTGACTTACCTTTAACATCAGGAAGAGTGTCAAATCGAACAGTTGTTACAGGGTTTGAAGTGTTATTAAAATCAATTGTACCCTCCTGTACCTTTACGCCGTCAATCAATACGGAGTATGGAACTGAACTTCCGGAACCGGTTACCGTGTAAGTCTTTTCAGAATTATCCTGAAGAACTCTTTCCTTCTCAAGTGCAGGGGAACTGTCAACATAAATTATCACTTTTGCTTCTTTTTGTGTGTTCAAAAGTTTAACTGTAATATCAACCGCAACATCAGGTTTATTACCTGTACTTATTGAAAAATTTATCTTTGTTCCCTCAGGAACAGTTGTCGGATTTTGAATTTCTTGAGATACTACTCTGCCTTTTTCAAGTTCACTGTCAACCTCAGTAATTTTTCCCACAACAAGTCCGAATGATTCAAGAGCAGATCTTGCCTCATCAGCAGTCATATTTGTAAGATCAGGTACTTCAACTGTTTTTCTGTCAGAAGCTACGTAAACAGTAACCTTTGAAGCAAGTTTAACGGTTGACCCGATTGCAGGTTCCGTATAAAGAATTTTACCGGGCTCTTTATCAGTTGAAGAAACATGTTCAATAACCGGCATGAGCATTAAAGTATTTCTCAAATACTGTTCTGCCTGCTCGGCAGTCATATTAAGAATAGACTCATCTAATAAAACCGTTGCGTTGTTCACAACAACATCAAGAGTGATTGTTGAGCCTTTTTTCACTTTTGTATTTTCTTCGGGATTCTGTGCAAGAACAGTACCGTCAGAGAAGTTTTCATCCTCAACCGGATTAACTTCAAAAGCAAAGTTTTTGTATTTACTGTTATTTTCAATATCACTATAATAGTTAAGATTTTTGAAATCAGGAACTACAATTTTCTTATTACCAACAGCAGAAAGTACAGCAAAAATTAAAATTGCAAGAACAACAAGTCCTGAAATCGCACCAATCATAATTGCTGTTGTTTTGTTAACAGCGGACTGCTTAGCTACTTCTTCAGAACTATCCTCAGCAGCCATTATTTGTGAAGCTGAAGCGCCTGCAGGCACATATCTTGTAGGCTCTTTGTCAACAAAATAAGTATAATTAAACTTAACTGCTGGATTACGCTTGAATTCATTGATATCCATCAGCATTTCAGCAGCGGAATGATATCTGTCGCTTGCGTTTTTCTGCATTGCGCGGATAGTGATTTGTTCAAGTCCTAAAGGGAGTGTAGGCACAATCTCACGGGGTCTTGTGGGCTCTTTTTGAAGCTGCATTAGAGCAACTGAAACTGCACTGTCAGACTGAAAAGGAAGCTGACCCGTTATCATTTCATAAAGAACAACACCAACAGAATAAATGTCGGCTTTATCATCTGTCATCTCGCCTCGGGCTTGTTCAGGGCTGATGTAATGAACAGACCCGATTGCATTTTCCGATGTAGTGTTATTGTCAATTCTGCTAAAGCGAGCAATGCCAAAGTCCGTAACCTTAATAGTACCGTCATGCAAAAGTATAATATTCTGCGGCTTAATGTCCTGATGCACAATACCTTTATCGTGAGCGTGTTGTAAAGCAGCCAAAATTTGACCTGTAAAATGAACTGCTTCTTTCCAGTTTATTACACCCTGCTGCTCAATATATTCTTTAAGAGTAATACCGTCAACGTACTCCATTACAATATACTGAAGCCTGTCGCCGAAACTAACATTATAAACCCGTACAATGTTTGGATGAGAAAGAACGGCAATTGCTTTTGACTCATTCTTAAAGCGACGCTTAAACTCCTCATTTGCAAGGTATTCATCTTTTAATATTTTAATAGCAACAATACGGTCGTCAATGTTATCATAAGCCTTGTAAACAACAGCCATACCGCCAACGCCTATTATTTCTCTGATTTCGTAACGTCCGTCAAGACGTTTTCCACAGAAATTATCCATATAAGTATCTCTCCTTATCAGTAAGACATAGTAACGACGGTGATATTGTCTCCGCCACCGTTTTCGTTAGCATGAGAAACAAGCCTTTCGGCAAAATCATTAAATTTTCCGTCGGAAGCAAGTGAAACAATATCTTCATCAGAAACATAGTTTGTAAGTCCGTCTGTGCAAATCAAAACAACATCATTTTCGTCAATGAACTCTTCACAGAAATCTACGCGTAGGTCGTTATCTACGCCCAGTGCCCTTGTTATTATGTTCTTTCTCGGGTCATCTTTTGCTTCGTCGGGTGTCAGACGGCCTGTGTCTATCATTTCCTGAACAAAAGAATGGTCTTTGGTAATCTGAGTTAACTTGCCCTTTGACAAAATATATGCTCTTGAATCCCCTGCGTGAGCAACATAAACGCGCCTGTCAGTAAGAATAGCGGCAACAACTGTTGTTCCCATTCCCGCAAGGTTCTCGTCAGCTTTACTTTCATCAAAGACTTCAATGTTTGCAGCAGCAATTGCTGAAGTTAGCATATTCTTTATAGAATTGTAACTCATCCCGTCTTTATATGTTGACGTAATTCGCTCTGAAATTATTTTTACGGCCTTTGAGCTTGCAACATTACCGCCCGAAGCTCCGCCCATTCCGTCACACACAACTGCCCACGCAACAGAATTCGGAAGTTCACCCGCTGCGTATGAGTCCTGATTGTTAGGACGAGTTTTGCCAATGTCGGTTTTTGCAACAATTCTCATTTAACCACCGCCTTTCGCTTAGATGCTCTAAGCTGTCCGCAAGAAGCATTTATATCACTGCCCAGTGTTCTTCTGACCGTGGCAGTAATACCTACTGACTGTAATATATCTATAAACCGTTTTTGACGGTCTAAAGTACTTTTTTCGTAATTCCGTTCCGTAACTTTATTCACGGGTATTAAGTTCACATGACAAAGTATTCCTTTAAGACGGGAGGCAAGCTCTTTTGCCGCTTCGTCACTGTCGTTTAAGCCTTTAATCATTGCATATTCAAAAGAAATTCTTCTACCTGTTGTTTCGGCATAATAACGGCAGGCAGTAAGAAGCTCGTCAATATCGTATTTAGAGTTGACAGGCATTGACTTTGAACGTATTTCATTATTCGGTGCGTGAAGTGAAACAGAAAGAGTAAGTCCTAATTTTTTATCTGCTAAATCGTAGATTTTCGGCACAATTCCGCAAGTAGAAAGCGAAATATGCCTTATACTCAAATTTTGTCCTTTCTCATCTGTGAGAAGTTCAATAAACCTCATTACATTATCATAATTGTCAAGGGGTTCGCCGGTGCCCATCAGTACTAAATGGTTAATTTTCACGCCTAAATCTTTTTGTGCGGCAAATACTTCGGAAAGTATTTCACCGGCTGCCAGATTACGTACAAAACCACCGATTGCAGAAGCACAAAATGTACAACCCATTTTACAGCCCACCTGAGAAGAAACACAGATAGAATAGCCGTATTTATATTTCATTACAACGCTTTCAACGTATTCACCGTCATAAAGCTCAAATAGGTATTTAACAGTTCCGTCAATTTTTGAAACCAGCTTTGTGTTTATTTTACAGCCACGAAACTCATATTTTTGACTTAAAATCTCCCTGATATTTAGAGGAACATTTGTCATTTCATCAAAGGAAGATACACATTTTTCCTGAATCCAAGAGTAAATTTGCTTTGACCGAAAAGACGGAAATCCCAAATTAACAATTTCAGAATTCAATTCTTCAAATGCCAGTGAACGTATATCCTCTTTCATAATTACTCCTTAGTGAAAGCAGCGAAAAAGAAGCCGTCAGTTTTATCCTTGTGAGGCATAAGAGTTACGGGATAACCGCCAAGCATACTGAAATCTCTGTGATTTTCCAAAAATCGCTTACAAACCTCTTCATTTTCAGCTTTTTTCAGCGAACAGGTTGAATAAACCAATCTGCCGCACGGCTTCAAATATGCCGCAGCAGAACAAAGTATATTATATTGCAAATCAGTTAATTTGTCAATAAAGCCGAAATCTTTGTACTTAATCTCAGGCTTACGTCTGATTACACCTAATCCGCTGCAAGGAACGTCGCACAAAATTTTATCGGCAAGCGGAATATCATCATATTTTTTCGAGGCATCACGAGTTTCTGTTTTAATAATATCAATTCCAAGGCGTTTTGCACCGGAATCAATTAAAGATAGCCTGTGTGAATACAAATCGAATGAATAAATTTCACCTGTATTTTCCATTAACTCCGCGATTGTAAAAGCCTTTCCTCCCGGGGCCGAACACATATCAAGAACCGTATCTCCGGAGACAGGTTCAAGTGCTTTGATGCACATTTGTGAAGCTAAGTCCTGCACATGAAAATAACCTTTTTTGTAAAGCGAAGTATCAAAAACATTTCCGTCCTCAACTACAAGAGCACCGTCAGGTTCACAAGTTGTAACCTTAACACCTTCCTTTTGAAACTCGGTAACGATTTCTTCTACAGTTATTTTCAAAGTGTTTACGCGAAGAGTCAATGGCGGTACTTCTAAAGAAGTTTTTAGTATTCCTATTGCGTTGTCAGCACCATAATCTTTTATATATGATTCAACCAACGGTTTCGGACAAGAATATCTTATACATAAATATTCAACACTTTGTTCGTCTTCGGGATATGTAATATCATTACCGGCAACTTTTCGAAGTACAGAGTTGACAAGACCTGAAGCAAAAGAAAGACCTTGGTTTTTAATTAGTTTTACGCTTTCGTTGACTGCCGCGGAAACGGGAACTTTATCCATAAATTTTATTTGATAAACTCCCATACGAAGAACTGTTAAAACTTGCGGTTTAAGTTTTTTAATAGGTTGTGAAAGATAAGAAGAAAGTATGTAATCAAGAGTAATCTTTCTCTCAATTACACCGTAAACGAGTGCACGAACAAAAGGCTCATGCCCTGCCTTCTCTCTTTCAAGCACGCTGTCAAGAGTAAGGTTGGAATAAGCCTTGTCCTTTTCGATTTTGAATAAAATTTTGTAGGCTAAAAATCTGTCATCCATAATTAACGACGCTTTCTGTTTGCAAGTAATACCAATCTTAAAAGGTTGGCAACAGATACTGCGAGTGAGGCAATATAAGTCAAAGCAGCTGCAGTTAAAACTTTTCTTGCACCATAAATTTCTTCGCCCTGCAAAACGCCGATTTCATCTATTACTCGAATGGCACGTCTGCTTGCATTAAATTCAACAGGAAGTGTCAAAATCTGAAATAAAACCGCTAAGCCAAAAAATGCAATACCGAGTGTAACAAGAAAATCAAAGCTAAAAATTAAACCGATAATTGCAAGGGGAAAACCTAATTTTGAACCTATTGAACAAGCAGGATAAATAAGGGTTCTGATTTTTACCGGTGAATAACCCTGGGCATACTGCGCAGCATGCCCTGCCTCATGGCAGGCAACACCGATTGCAGCCACCGATGAAGAATTATAAACTTTATCCGAAAGGCGAATTACATTTGTTTTTGGGTCATAATGGTCGGTAAGCTCACCTGAAACATGGTGAATTTCAACATCTGAAATTCCGTAATATCTCAAAACCTCTGCTGCCGCCTGTGCGCCTGTAAGACCTCTCACAGAGAAAACAGATGAATACTTTTTGAATGCAGAATTAACCTTTGCCGATGCAATAAACGAAAAAATTACCATCGGCATAACAAGAATTAAATAGTAAAAATTCGCATCATAATAGTAAAGACCGCCCAATTTATTTACCTCCCGAGAATCGTACCTTTTTCTATTGCATGACCTCTTAAAAAATCAAGAGAATTCATTCGTTTTTTGCCCTCTAACTGAATTTCGGTTAAAGTGATTGTTTTACCATCACCGCAAGCAACCATAATTCCGCTCTCTGTTGAAACAACTTCACCGGCAGTAGCATTGGTTCGCTTTTCGGAAAGTCTGCTTTCGTGAACCTTTAAGGTTTTACCGCAAAGCTTTGTTGTTGCAACAGGCCACGGAGATAGACCTCTGATTTTGTTATGAATGTTTTTCGCACTGTCGGAAAAATCAATGGGGCAAAGCTCTTTAGAAAGCATAGAAGCATAATTTGAAAGCGAATCATCTTGTTTTTGAGGATTTAGCTCGCCTTTTTTTAATTTATCAAGAGTTTCTAAAAGCACTTCAGAGCCGAGAACAGAGAGTTTGTCATGAAGCTCACCTGCATTCATATTCTCGGTAATCGAAACAGCTTTTTTAACAAGCATATCCCCTGTATCAAGCCCCTCGTTCATTTGCATTGAGGTAACTCCTGTTTCCTTCTCTCCGTTAATAATACTCCACTGAATCGGTGCGGCACCGCGAAGTTTCGGAAGAAGCGAAGCGTGAATATTTATACAACCGTATTTAACGCTTTCCAAAACCTCTTTCGGTAATATTTTGCCGAACGCAACAACAATTATAAGTTCAGCATTCAAAGTGTTTATAATTTCCAGCGTTTCGCCGTTGCGCATTGAAGTTGGCTGAAAAACCGGAATTCCGTTGTTTTCAGCGCAAACCTTTACAGGCGGCGGAGTAAGCTCATAACCTCTGCCTTTTGGTTTATCGGGCTGAGTAAAAACTCCGACAACTTCTTCTGTTTTAATCAATGCTTCAAGGCACGGAACTGAAAAATCAGGCGTACCCATAAAAATGACTTTCATTTTAATCTTCTTTCTTTAATTCGTCTATTTGTTCCTGGGTTGCGGTTCTGTCAATGTAAAGTTTACCGTCAAGGTGGTCGATTTCATGACAGAATGCTCTTGCCTTTAAGCCGTTACCTTTATATACACACCAATTGCCTTCTCGGTTTAGTGCCTTAACTTTTACTTCAGCGGGGCGAATAGTATGTGCCTGCTTTCCGGGAAGTGAAAGACAACCCTCAATTTCACACTGTGTACCCTCTTCCTCAATGATTTCAGGGTTTATAAGCTCAATAAGTCCGTCTCCTACGTCAATTACAACTACTCTTCTTAAAACTCCAACCTGAACTGCCGCAAGTCCAACGCCGTCAGCAGCATACATTGTGTCTTTCATATCATCAAGAAGAGTTAATATTCTATCATTAATCTCAGTAACCTCACGGCTTTTTTTTCTTAAAATTTCGTCTTCTTCTGTTCTAATGTTTCTTATTGCCATATTTTTCCTCACATCACATCTTCGGGATTCATATCCGCAAAAGCTGTTATTTCTTTATTATTCTTCAAAAAATCTTTCAAAAGAATACTTATCATTTCACGCATTCTCTTTGTATTTTTACATTTAATTATTATTCTTACTCTAAACTTTCCGCCGATTTTAGCAATTTTCGGTGCAACGGGTCCCAGAACAATTATTTTTTGGTCTGCAAAATCATTTTTGTGAAGTTCTTTTAAGTCGTTCAAAAATTTCATTGCAGATTTATTAGTCAAACTTTCTGACTCTCCCGAAAAACTGACGGTGCAAATATCGCAAAACGGCGGATAAATCATTTGCCTGCGAATAGGAAGCTCAATATTATAAAATGTTTCATAATCTTGAGTTGCGGCAAGGTTAATTATCTCATTTTCCGTAAAATCGGTTTGAACAAACGCGGTTCCGAGAGTCTCCCCTCGTCCGCTTCTGCCGACAACCTGTGTAATTAAATCAAACGCTCTCTCTCCGCTTTTGTAATCGTCATTGTAAAGCATTTGGTCAACACAAAGCACACCTACAAGCGTAACATTCGGAAAGTCAAGCCCTTTTGCTACCATTTGCGTTCCGATTAAAATGTCATACTCATTATTACCGAAACGCTTAAATTTATCTTCGTATGAATATCTTGAAGTTGTTGTGTCTGCGTCCATACGGAGTACTCTTGCAGAAGGAATAATCTCTGCTATTTGCTCTTCAAGTTTTTGAGTGCCCGAGCCTTTGAAACTGAGTGATTCATTTCCGCAATTTTTGCACTTTTTAGTAAAGGGAACTGTGTAACCGCAGTAATGGCACATCATACGTCCGTTTCTGATATGGTAAGTCAGAGAAATGCTGCAATTTGGGCAAGAAGCCACAGTACCGCATTCGGAACAAGACACAAAGGTATTGTAGCCTCTTCTGTTCAGAAGCAAAATTGACTGCTTTCCGTTTTTAAAATTCTCTTGCAAAGCATAAGCTAACCTACTGCTGATGTTTTCCGTTGCCATATCGGAATTATATGTTGTGTCAATTGTCTGAACTTTGGGCAAAACAGCGTTTCCGTATCTTTTTTTCAGAGTAAACAGCGAATAAACTCCGGTTTGTGCTTTTGTGTAAGAGTCAAATGACGGAGTAGCTGACGAAAGTAATAAAAGCCCCTTATGCTTTCCAACTCTGTAAGCCGCAACCTCACGGGCATGGTAGCGTGGAGTCATTTCAGATTTATATGTATGTTCCTGCTCCTCATCAATAATAATCAAACCGATATCATCAAACGGTGCAAAAACTGCCGAGCGTGTACCAACGGCAATTCGGGCCTCACCGCGTTTAACTCTTTTCCACTCATCAAGCCTTTCACCAAGTGAAAGCGCACTGTGAAATACTGCAATTTTATCGCCGTATCTTCCGTAAAAGAGCGAAAGAATTTGCGGCGTTAAAGATATTTCCGGAATCATTACTATAATTCCGCGTCCGGTTTTCATTGCATTGTCAATAAGTTTAAGATAAACTTGTGTTTTGCCGCTACCGGTTACGCCGAAAAGCAAAGCTCCTTCTGCCTTCTCCGATTGATAAAGCTTACTAAGCCCTTCAAAAGCATGGTTTTGCTCATCAGAAAGTATGATTTTTTCAACTGATTTTTCTTTTGCTTCATTTGGCAAAGTGCGGTAAACCTCATGGTCATAGGTTTCTATTATCCCTTTAGATTCAAGAGCGGATACAACAGCAGCGGAAACACCCGCAAAATAACAAAGTTCTTTAATTGAAAGAGTTTGAAATTCTTCAATGACTTTAAGTACATCATTTTGCTTTTTTGTAAGTTTTTTAAGTGCCGTATCGTCGTCAGTCTCTCGAAGTCTTACCATTTTAAGAACTGCGTCGTTTACTCTGCGTTTTGATTCTGTATTACGAAGAAGCATCCCGCCCATAAACATTCTGTCTAAAATATCCGTATCTCTTTTTAGACCGCATTCTTTAATAATTGTTTCGTCTTTAAGAAAACGGTTTTTTGAAAGAAGAAAATCATAGATTTTTCTCTCGGTATCATCCAAAATTTCATTTGAAAAATTAGGGTCAGCCGCAAAAGATACAGATATTTTCATTGAGTAACCAAGGGGTAAAAACTGCTTGCAAGCATCATAATAGGTGCAAAATGTTTGGTCATGAACAAAATTTGCCGTATGAAGCATTTCCTCGGTTAAAAGCGGTTCTGAGTCAATAACACCGCAAATTGATTTAAGTTTTTTCGGTAATTCTTTTTCTTTTCTAACAGAAAAAACTACACCTACGCGTTTTTTTGAGCTGTTACCGAACGGTACAAATACTCTGACACCGGGTTTTACCGATGAAAACAGAAAATCGGGAACAGAATAATCAAATAACATGTCGAATGAATATGCTGTATTTTCAACAGCAACCTTTGCAACAGTAAAAAGATTCATATTCTGCCCCCTTTCCGATTGATTTAATTGTAAATTATTACTTTATTTCTTCAGGTTCAATAATTGTGATATCACCTGAAATGATTTCATCAAGTGCAAGACTAACGGGTTTTTCGTTAATTATTTCACCTTTTTCCTCAGCCTCTGCCGCGATTTCTCTTGCTCTCTTTGCTGTTGCAGCAACAAGAGAGTATCTGCTTGAGTATTTTTCAAGAACTTTCGTTAAATCAGGATTAAACATTTTCAATTACCTCACTTATTTTTTTATTCATTCTTTTGTATGTAAAATTTAATGCTTTAATAATACCTAAAACATTATTTGAAGCAGTTTCAAGATTGTCATTTACAACAACAAAGTCATAATCGGCACTACGCATTACCTCATTTTTAGCAATTTCAAGGCGTCTTTCAATATCCGCTTCATCTTCAGTTCCTCTGATTCTGATTCTTTCTTCAAGAACCTTCATTGAGGGCGGCATAAGAAAAATTGAAACTGCATCAGGGTAAATTTCACGAATTTTCTGAGCGCCTTTTACCTCAATTTTGAGAATTACGGTCTTTCCTTCCTTAAGCCACTTATCAACAGGTGCTTTAGGAGTTCCGTAAATATTTTCACCGTACTGTGCATATTCAAGCACTTGCCCGTTCTGAATCATTGTGTGAAATTCATCTTTAGTTACGAAGTAATAATCTTCACCGTCAACTTCACCGCATCTTTTTTCACGGGTTGTAAGAGATACAGAACGTTGCAGTCTTTCGTCTTTATCAAGAATTATGTCAAGCACTGTGTCTTTTCCAACGCCCGACGGCCCCGAAAAAAGAACAAGCATCCCTTCATTATTCTGCATAAACATCCTCCCCATCTCCGCTATTCTCAGAACGGTTAAGAATTGTTTCCGGTTTTAAGTATGACGAAACAACATGATCACTGTCCATAACAATTACTGAATGTGTTTTTCTGCCTTGTGTTGCGTCAATAAGCATATTTGTTTCTTTTGCTTTTGCAATAATACGCTTTGACGGCGCGGAGTCGATTGAAATAACGGCAATTACACGGTCGGCATTAACTGCATTGCCAAAACCTACATTGATAAGTTTCATAAATGTCCTCACTCAATATTTTGAATCTGTTCACGGATTTTTTCAATTTCCGCTTTAATGTCGATAACACATTTTGCGATATCAGTGTCCTGTGCTTTTGAACCAATAGTATTTGTTTCTCTGTTCATTTCCTGAACAAGAAAATCAACTTTTCTGCCCACAGGTTCATCACAGTCCATAAATGTATGAAGCTGGTCGATGTGACTTCTCAAACGAACGGTTTCTTCAGCAACTGCAATTTTGTCAGCAAATATTGCACATTCGGTAGCAATTCTTTGCTCATCGACATGAATGTCACCGAGGAATTCGTTAATGCGCGCGAGTAATTTTTCATTATATTCTTTTACGGTTTCAGGAGAACGTTTTTCAATAAAATCGACCTTTGAAAGAATAAAATCAGCCCTTGAAAGGACGTCTTCACGAAGTTTTACGCCCTCCGCTTCACGCATATTGATAAATTTGTCAACCGCTGTTTTGGTGACTGCACTTACCGACTTCCAAACTTCGTCTTCATCAATAGATTTCTTACGCACAGTGAAAAGTTCACTGTTTTTAGCCAGTGATTCAAAAACTACAGAGTCTTTTGGCTTGAGTTTAAGATTACGGGCAAGCTCCGAATATGCGTTGTAATACTCTTTTGCAAGTTCTTTGTTTACGATAACTTCGCTTTCGACGTCTGCGATATTTTCGATGGAAACATAACATTCAACCTTACCGCGTGAAATAAACGAGCCAATTAAACTTTTAAGTTTGTCCTCAATAAATCCGTAACTTCTCGGTACACGTGAAGAAAACTCGAAATACCTGTGATTTACACTTTTAATCTCAACCGTAACATTATATGCACCGACTGTTTCCTGCGCTCTGCCGTAACCGGTCATACTTTTTATCATTTTTTCATCTCCATCAGTGCTTGCAGCAACTACCCTTGAGCAGCGTAGGTATATCCCCGCTGTAAACACCGTTATTATTTTCAAATCCCAAGAGCAAAAGAACATCTTTAATTCTTTCGTCAGTTGAGTACGCCATATAAGCATTTCTGTTTGCACAAAAATTTAATGCAGCACGAACAAAACCTTCAACTAAAAGTTTATCGTTAAGGTTACATTCCAATGCCGAAACAGAACATTTCGAACCAAAGACGCTCATAAAACATTTACCGACGTTATTACCGCATTCATCAAAGCCGATATATCCGCCGTAAATTCCACCGTCTTGCATTTTTTCATTTGGAAAAAGCTTTTTAAGTTCGCCAATGTCCGTAACAGGCTTATAATATATCATAAAATCATTTCTTTCTGTCAAGAACGGAAGAAGCCATAAGCTTATGCACCTCTTCGTCAGTAAGATTCCGCCAATCTCCGGGCTTTAACATGCCGAGTTTAACAGAACCGATTTGTGTTCTTTTAAGCCTTGCAACCTCAAGCCCTAATGCCTCACACATTTTTCTGATTTGACGGTTTCTGCCTTCGTAAATAATTATTTCAATAACAACTCTGCCTTCCTGCCGTTCAAGAACACGAACTTCAGAAGGCATTGTCATTCTTCCTTCAATTTCAATACCTGTTGTAAGTGCTGTAATCTGTTCTTCGGTTATTGAAGGTCTGATTGTAACACGGTAAGTCTTTGGCACATGCTTTGTGGGGTGAGTCATTGCGTTTGCAAATTCACCGTCATCGGTCATTAAAAGCAGACCTTCGGAATCTCTGTCAAGCCTTCCCACAGGGTAAATTCTTGTTCCTACATCGCTAACAAGGTCAGCTACGCATTTTCTGTCCATTTCATCGTTAAGCGTTGTTATATAACCCCGTGGCTTATGAAGCATAATGTAGGTTTTCTTTTTAGTTTTAGTAATCTTTTTTCCGCCGACAACAACCGTATCTTTACCCGGAATAATCTTATCACCGATTGTGGCCGGTTTTCCGTTTACTTTCACTCTTCCTGCTGCAATAAGTTCTTCCGCTTTTCTACGCGAAGCAACTCCGCATTCGGAAAGATATTTTTGAAGTCTAACCTGTGAATCTGCCATTTTATCTCCTAACCGTGAATGGATAAAACATCCTTAGCGGCAACCAAATCAACTGATTTAATCAGTTTGCCGTCACAACAGTAAAAATCCACTCGCCCTACAGTTTCACCTTTAAGAACGGGCGCGTATTCAAACTGTTTAATATAAATCTTGTAATTATAAGTAAAATTGCTGTTAAGTGTTGTGTAAAAAATATTATCAGCAAAAATTACACCGACTTTGCTGTCCTGTCCACCCACAACTTTCAAATACACATTATCCAAATTACAGAATAGCGAAACAGATTTTGCAACAGACAAGGCATAATCGTAAAGTTTCATGTGGTCTTCCCAATCATTAGGTGCGGCAAGTGTAACTGCGATAAGCGATTTACCGTCTTTTTTCATTGCGGAAACCAAGCATCTGCCGCTCTTTTTGGTAAAACCTGTTTTAACACCAACGACTCCGTCACAAATTGAAAGTAATTTATTATGATTGTTCAGAATCCGTTTGTACGGCGGTGAGCCGAAAAAAACATCAACAGACTTTGATGAGCAAATGTTCAAAAAAGTTTGATTTTTAATTGCATCATCAGCTAAAATCGCCATATCGTAAGCTGTTGAATAATGACCGTCAGCGTCAAGACCTGAGGGAGTTACAAAATGAGTATTTTTCATTCCGATTTCTTGAGCTCTCTTATTCATGAGTTCAACAAAAGGGTCAATTCCGCCCGCCATTAAAAAAGCTGTTGCGTTAGCGGCGTCGTTGCCTGAAGAAAGGAGCATACCCTTAACAAGGGAAAGAGTCGAAACACTGTCCCCTCCTTTAAGCCCCATTGAAGTACCCTCAGCTCTTATCATTTCGTCGGTTACCGTCACAAGTGTGTCATCAGCTCCCATTTCAAGAGCAATCAACGATGACATAATTTTTGTTGTACTTGCCATAGGCAACCTTTCGTCAGCATTTTTTGAATAAATCACTTCATGACTGTCTGCACAAATAACCACTGCCGCCTTCGCAGAGACATCAGGCTCCGCAAAGCACGGCAAGGAAAGTGTTAAAAATAACAAAAGAGCAATCAATACTGAAAATATCTTTCTCAAAATCATCACCAAAAAATATTATGCTTTTTGGTTGAGTTTAAGAATAATTTATTCAGCGCATTCCTCAGCAGTAACTGCAATATCGGCTACTGCGTTATTAAAGGCTTTGTCCATTTTAGCTTTATTAATTGCAACATTTACCTTGTCAAACATTTCCGGAACAAGGCTTACCATACGCTCTGCGGCATTGTCAAATGCTGTAATGTGTTTAATATCAACATTACCCATTTTGTCAATAACCAGAAAAGCAACAGGAGTAATTGTCACGCCGGCTCCGCCGCCGCCACCGAAAATATCCTGATTACTCTTTGACGGAAAATCAGAACCGCCCGAAGCAAAACCGTATGTAACCTTAGAAACGGGAATAATTGTAACACCGCCGTCAACACTTATCGGCTCGCCGATGATTGTGCTTACATTTACAAGGTCCTTTACCTTTTCAATTGTGCTTTCAAGAATACCTGCTGCTGATGATTTTTCTTTCATCAATTAGCACCACCTTTATCATAATTTATATTTTTATTCTTTTTAATTCCTTTAAGGCTGTCTCTTATACACATCTGACGCTGCCGACGAAGGCTTAGGT
>CAMFPJ010000009.1 GCA_945971755.1 uncultured Clostridia bacterium | reverse complement strand
ATTGTTCTTGGCGATACGTTAAACTCATTTGCAAGAGTTTCAATACTTACCTCACTTCCGTCAAGAAGTCTGTCACTGATGCTGAGTAACCTAAATGTCCTATCATTTCTTCTGAGCATAATTTTTCCCCTTATATTGTATTGGCGGCAACCGGTGTTTGAAGAGAATTTATTTTCTTTTTAACCTGTTTACCGATTTTAATGTGTTCTTCTTTCAAAAAATTCGGGTCGTTTGCTATTATTTCACTTGCCAGCTCCTGCGTTTCGGTTAGAATTTTAGAATCGGTCATTAAATCTGCTATGCGAAGCTTGGGCAAACCGTGCTGACGTGTTCCGAAAAAGTCACCGGGACCGCGAAGGCGCAAATCTTCGTCCGCTACCTTAAATCCATCAGTAGTTGAGCACATAACGTTCATTCGGGTTACGGTATCCTCACCTTGAGAGTCAGTAATTAAAATACATGTTGAATTCTCAGTACCTCTGCCGACACGACCTCTTAACTGATGAAGCTGAGAAAGACCAAAGCGTTCAGCATTTTCAACTACCATTATAACGGCATTGGGAACATCTACTCCCACTTCAATTACAACTGTTGAAATCAATAATTGTATTTTCCCACTCTTAAAGTCAGCCATTATTTCATCTTTTTTCTTAGGCGACATTTTCCCGTGAAGAAGTCCTACCGAATATCCGCTAAAAACAGCATCTTTTACTTTTTTATAATATTCTTCAACATTTTGAACGCCTGAAACGGCTTCGCTTTCTTCAACAAGCGGACAAACAATATAGCCCTGAAGCCCCTTATCAAGGTGCTTTTTTATATAGTCAAACACGCCTGCGCGTTTTTTTGAAGTAACGGCATAAGTCGTTGTTTTTTGCCTGCCCGGCGGCAGCTCGTCAAGAACCGAAACGTCCAAATCTCCGAACATTATGAGAGCAAGAGTTCGTGGAATCGGTGTTGCGGACATAACATAAACATGAGGATTTTCACCCTTTGAGCAAAGTCCCGTTCTTTGCTTAACTCCGAATCGGTGTTGCTCGTCAGTTATAACCAAACCAAGCCTTTCAAATTCAACATCCTCTTGAATTAGTGCATGAGTACCGATTATTAAGTCAATTTCACCGTTTTTCAGTCTTTGCTTGATTTGTTTTTTCTCTGCAGCTTTAGTTGAACCGGTTAAAAGTTCATAGGTAATTCCCGAGTTTTCAAAAAGTTTGGTAAATGTTTCAAAATGCTGAACCGCAAGGACCTCTGTGGGTGCCATTAACGCAGACTGCATTCCGTTTTTGGCACAAGTATAAACAAGTGCGGCGGCAACCGCTGTTTTACCGCTGCCCACATCGCCTTGTAAAAGTCTGTTCATTTGCTTTCCGCTTTGCATATCGAAAACTGCGGCAGCAACAGCCTTTCTTTGCGCATTTGTAGGTGAAAACGGAAGAAGTGAGAAAAATTCTTCAGAATAATCGTTCTTAACTTTATTGTCAGTTTTAACGACCGAATTTGCATCTTTCAAGCTTAAAAGGCTTAACTGTAAAATGAAAAGTTCATCAAAAATCAGCCTGTTTCGTGCATTTTGCAGGCTTTCGGCATTTTCGGGGAAATGAATTTGCCTAATTGCCGTGTCAAGTGATACAAGTGAATATTTTTCAAGAATGTATTTCGGCAAAATCTCGGGAATTTCGGTTTTGTCTTTAAGTGCAGTTTCAACCGCACTGCGAATTTGCCGAGAAGTAATTTTTGAGTTTTGAGGATAAATCGGGAGTATTGCTTTTGACTGCTGAGCCTTAATAAACATAGGTGAAACCATTTCTCTTGCGGCAAATTTGCCCAGAGTGATTTTCCCGTAGAAAAGGTATTCTTCACCTGATTTCAGCATTGAGGTAATGTATTTATTGTTAAAAAACGTAACTGATACAACATCGTCCCCGTCAGTTATTGAGCCTTTTGCGATAAGCATTCCTCCGCGAACTCTTTCGTTTTTAAGCGGATACAAAACCGTTGCTTTTATACAAACATTTTCTCCTATGGGGCAACGCTCAATGGGTAAAATATTGCTCCAATCTTCATACGCACGCGGGTAAAACCTCAATAATTCGCCAACTGTAGATACACCCATGGAGCGAAATCCGTCAGCACGAACTTCGCCCACACCCTTAAGTGTTCCAATGTCAGCTGAAAAATTCATAAATACCCTCAAAATCTGTAATATAGTTCATAGGGGAAGTGAGAAAAGTCCCCTCTAAAATTATTTGAAGTAAAAATATAGCCTGTTCGGAAAGCTATCGGGACAAACGGATAACTTGCAATGAAAGCGTCATAAAACTCCGTGCAAGAAATTTTGCCTGAACGCATATTAAAATATGCTTTTGCAATATTTTCTTTGTCAATACCTGATGAAAGAGTTCCGTCTTCAAGGAAAAACTGTGATAAATCTAATGATAAATCAAGCTTAACCTCACCTAAATAAATTTGGTAATTGCCCGAGGCAATTCGTTCGCTGTATTCTTCAAAGGGCAGTGCTTTAACCTCAATGTAAAAACCTGCACTGTTAAGTGTGTCGGCAATTTCGTAAGCGGCGGCAACACGGTATTTGTTGTCAGCATTAACAAGCAGTGAAAATGAAAGCACATACGCTCCGTTTGTGAGCGCCTTACCGGCGTATCTTGTGTAACCTAAACGGTCAATAATATCTGCCGCTTTTTTTGCATCTCCTGAAAGCAAGATGTTTTCATTTTCCTTGTAATTAACCGAACCGGGGTTGCAGGGCAATTTGCAAGGTACTGCGTGGCCTTGATAGCTTTCTGAACAAATATCTTCTGAATTTAAGAGAACGGCTATTGCAGAACGGATATTTTTATTAAGCCCGCCAAGTTCGCTGTTAAAGCCTAGATAAATCATATTGTTAATGTCGGCAGACTGTGCGTTACCGTGTGACTGAGCATAGTTACAGTCTGATAAATCGCTGAAAAATATGTCTGTATTTCCGATTTTATAAGCATTAAAGGACGTGTCTGAAGTATTAACGGGAATTAAGCGAATGTTTTCTTTTTTACCGCTTGTACTGACAAGAGTATTTTCATAAAAATAATATTCCCCGTACCCCGTGGGAATGTCCGTTTGTAAATCTGCAGTGTCCGCCTTAACAATCGGAAAAGTAAGCTTTGCGGCAACGAATGAGTCCGCAAATTTTGACGTAAACTCAACCACATTTCCCGAGGCAACCGCAGAATCAACCGTGGAGAGCATATCCGCATAAGCGTAAGAATTTTTTGCCTTGTAAAACGAGTAAACAACGTCTGCTCCTGTAAGTTGATTTGAACCGTGGCATTCAAGTCCCGACTTCACTTTAACAGTTGCGGTTACCCCGCTGATGTTAATGCTTTCAGCCACGGACAAAATAGGCTCGTAAGATGAAGATACGGCAAAAAGAGATGAATAAAGAAGCCTTGCAAGATAAAGATTTTCATAACTTCTTGCAAAAAACGGATTAACTCCGTCCGCCGCGTTAAACGGAAGCCTTACAGTGCCTGTTCTTTGCATTGTATCTGTTGCCTGCCCTGTTGTACTGTCCGGTGCGGTTGTTGTGCTTTCGGGGTTGTTTTCCGCAGCCTTACCGCAGGAACAAAAAAGCATTGTAATTATAAGCAAAACAGATAAAATTTTAACTGTGTTCTTCAAATTTTGTCACCTCACGGTTACACTCTCGGCATTTAAGCACTTTCCGCTTGCACGGTCAACCGTGAAAACACATCCCTGAAAAAAACAAGGCGTGTCTGCAGGTTCAAACATAGTTGTAAAACCCGTGCAAAACTTTCTGATAATGATTTCTTTTTTTATTCCGAGGACTGAGTCCTCAGGGCCCGTCATACCAACGTCCGTAATATATCCTGTTCCGCCCGACATCACCTGTGCGTCAGAGGTTTGAACATGTGTATGAGTGCCGAAAACAGCAGAGACTTTACCGTCTAAAAAGTAGCCAAGCGCCTTTTTCTCACTTGTTGCCTCCGCATGAAAATCAATAATAACAATATTGGTTTCTTTTTTCAGTTGTTCAATTATTTTATCCGCCGCATTAAACGGACTTGCAAAGCCATCTGTCCAAGTTGTCCCCAAAAGATTTATTACGCCGACTTTGTAAGCGCCTTTGTCAATTATTCCAAAACCCCTACCCGGAGTACCGTCACCATAGTTCGCAGGGCGAATTACCGAAAGAGAAGTATCAAGATAATCATAAAATTCTCGTCTGCGAAGCGTGTGGTCGCCTCCTGTAATAAAATCTGCTCCTGCGGCAAAAAGACATTCGCAAGATGATTTGAGCATACCGTCACCGTTAGCGGAATTTTCACCGTTCACAATTACCACGTCAATATTATTTTCTGCTTTGTATTTCGGAAGCGCTGACATTAAAAAGTCGCACCCCGGTTTCCTTACAACATCACCGATGCAAAGAATTTTTACAGTTTGAGCCATATAAGCACCGTTTCTAATACTTAAATTTTTGCCCCGAGAATGTTCTCGGGGCGAAGTTTTTATTTTGCAAAATCAATTGCTCTGTTTTCACGGACAATGTTAACTTTGATTTGACCCGGATATTCCAGCTCTTCTTCAATCTTTTTGGCAATGTCACGCGCAACAAGAACCATCTTTTCATCTGACACTGCAACAGGGTCAACCATAATTCTTACTTCACGGCCTGCCTGAATTGCAAATGACTTTTCAACGCCCTCAAATGAAGATGCAATTTCTTCAAGCTTTTCAAGACGCTTGATGTAGTTTTGAATGTTTTCACGTCTTGCGCCCGGTCTTGAAGCAGAAATTGCGTCTGCAGCCTGAACTAAAACCGCAACAACAGTCTTTGCCTCAACATCACCGTGGTGGGCAGCGATTGCGTGAACAACCGCATCATTCTCTTTATATTTCTTTGCGTATTCAACGCCAAGTTCAATATGTGTTCCCTCAATCTCATGGTCAAGGGCTTTACCGATATCGTGAAGGAGACCTGCACGCTTTGCGGTTTTAACATCTGCCCCTAATTCAGCAGCCATAAGACCTGCAATGTAAGAAACCTCAAGTGAGTGGTTAAGTACGTTCTGACCGTAACTTGTACGGTAACGAAGTTTACCGAGAAGCTTTTTAAGTTCAGGGTCAATGTTGTTAACACCTGCGTCAATAGCGGCACGGTCACCCGTCTGCTTAATGGTCTGCTCAACCTCACGCGTTGCCTTTGCATACATTTCCTCAATGCGTGTGGGGTGAATTCTTCCGTCTTGAATAAGTTTTTCAAGTGTTAGTCTTGCAATTTCACGGCGAACAGGATCAAAGCTTGAAACAGTAATTGCCTCGGGTGTGTCGTCAATAATAAGGTCAACACCTGTAATTTGCTCAAGTGTACGAATATTTCTGCCTTCACGGCCGATAATTCTACCCTTCATTTCGTCGTTGGGAAGATTTACAACCGAAACAGTTGCTTCTGCAGCATGGTCTGCTGCGCAACGCTGAATTGCCGTGGTGATGATCTCACGTGCAATAGCTTCGCTTTCGTCACGAGTCTTTTGCTCAAAATCCATAACCCTGACAGCCTTTTCGTGAGTGAGAGATTCCTCAAGCTCCTGCAAAAGAAGTGCCTTTGCCTGTTCCTTTGTGTAACCGCTGACTTTTTCAAGAATTTCAAGCTGACTTCTCTTTAATCTGTCAAGCTCTTCTGCCTTTTCGTCAGCAAGTTTAAGTTTTTCTGAAAGTGCCTCTTCTTTTTTCTCAATGTTTGCGGACCTTTTATCGAGAGCCTCTTCCTTTTGGTCAATGCGCTTTTCCTGTCTTTGAACCTCTGCACGTCTTTCGCGAATTTCCTTGTCGGCTTCGCTTCTTAACTTGTGTATTTCGTCTTTAGCTTCAAGAATAGATTCTTTTTTCTTGCTTTCAGCAGTCTGCACCGCCTGATTTACAATTCTTAATGCTTCTTCGTTAGCAGAGCCGATTTTTGCTTCGGCAACTTTTTTACGGTAAAGTCCGCCGATAACAAAACCTAAAACTCCGAACACAACTGCAGAGGCTACGACAGCGATGATGACAATAGAAATCTTAACCATCGTCGTACCTCCTAAATGTTATTTAATTTCAAATATATAAGGAATATCTTATTGAAATTAGAAAGATAGAAAAGAAAACAGGTTTTCCCTTTTACTATCCTTTATATTTTAATAAAAAATCTGTCTTATGTCAAGATTTATTATTCAAAATATAAAAAATATACTATATATTGCGGTATTCTTTTCGTTAATTGATATAAAAAATTACAGAAATTCTTATATTATCAAAATAACTTTTTCTTTGCACAAAAATACACCTCCGTATATGTCTTATTACAGTGACAAAATTGCGGAGGTGTTAAATTTCGCGGTAATCGGACAATTTTTTACCCTATTCGGTAATTATTCTGCCCAATTTATCTGCAGTTTTTTGATTTCGAGTCCGTTGTTGGTGGGCTGCCACTTTTCACCGAACGTGACATCTTCTTTTTTGCAGTTCATATTTACCGTTAAAAGATTAGTGCAGTTAAAAAACGCATAATCGCCGATAAACTTTGTTGACTTCGGAACGGTGATTTCAGAAAGTGAAGAACAATAACTAAAAGCATCCTTGCCGATAGTTTTTACTCCTTCGGGTATTACGAAATTTTCAAGAGAGGAGCATCTGAAAAATGCTTTTTCTTCTATATCGGTTACTGTTACGGGAATTGTAAGAGACTTAATTTTATCACACTTATAAAATGCTTTGGTGCGAATTTTGATTACACCGTCGGGAACGGAATACTCCTCACCGTGTGAAGCAGGGTAAAAGAGAATTTCCGTCATATCTTTTGTGAAAAGAACGCCGTCAACCGAGCAGTAACACTCGTTTTCCGGGTCAACATAAAACTCCTTAAGATTTTGATTGTTTTCAAATGCCCATGTGCCGATTGATTTTACGTTTTTACCGATTGAAATTTTTTCAACACTTTCAAGGTTGCAACCTGCAAAATCTGCAATATCCGTAACAGGAACTCCCTTGTATTCATCGGGAATGTTAACCTCTTTTATTGTAGAACTGTTTGGAATTTCTTTTACAGTTGCTTCTCCGTTTTCAATCTTGATTGAAATTTTGTCGTTGCCCATTCCAATTTGTTCCGCACATCCTGAGAATATAACTGAAAAGCATAGAACGAGAGAAAATATAATAACTAACCGTTTTTTCATAATTATACCTCGCTTGCAGTAACAGCGCCGTCGCCGTTATCAGATTCCTCAATAGCTTTAAGACGCTCCTGAAGTTCTTTTACGCACATATCGTGTTTTTCTTTCGTAAGGTCATAGAAGAAAAACGGAATAGTGACAAGCACAAGCCCCGCTACAGAGCCCCATGTATAAATGCTGAATACTCTGTTGAGAATTTGCGTGTCGTACAATACATCCCAGTCAGATGTAAAGCCTACTGATTTAAGCAGCCAAGGGATAATTAAACCGATAGCCATATTTATCGGGTTTAAGAACCAACCGAAAATTCCCGACATAGCGTCGGCGCGCTCGCCGTATTTCCACTGATGATAATTAAGAACATCAGCGCTGAGTCCCACATTAACTCCGTCAACTACGGGCGTCATAGTATTTTTCAAGAACATTGAAATCATAAATATGTATATGTTCTGGAATTTTACTGCAAGGGCAATTCCGAACACCGTAAGAAGCGTTACAGCTCTGAAAGAGATAAGAATATCCCTTTTCTGAAAACGCTTTGTGAGTATAGGACAAAGCAAATTACCCGCCGTCATTCCTATAACGACAATGTTTGCGGCAATACCGGAGAACCATTCCATTCTCAATGAATATATAAACCACCATGCAAGCAAACTGCCGACAAGCCCTTGCCATTGTCCTATAACATTGGAAATGTTTATTATCCAGAAATACTTGTTTTTAAGAACATTCTTTGCGCCTTTCCAAAACGTAACTTTCTTGCGCTTTTCCATAGGCGGCTCAATTATTCTTTCCTTACAGAATGCAGCGGCAAGAGTAATAACAACTCCCAAAAAGGCAAAAACAGGAACAAAAATCTTGTATGTTTTAATGTTAAGGTATCCGCCTGTTTGGATAATAAGAATCGGGAATATTGCACTTATTATTGAGGGAAAAAGCCCCGTAATAATCGGGACTATTGAGTGAAGTCTCTGCCTTTCCTGTGAATTAGGCGTCATAAAGGTAACAAGTCCGTTAATTCCAATAAAGCTGTTGTAAAAATAATTCATCAGCGTAAATGCAAAGTGAAGTATAATAAGCTTTCTTGTATAACTTAAATTTTCAAGCGGCAGATACGGGATAACAGATATAATAATTGCTGTGGGAATGCCGCATATTAAAATGAACGGTTTCAGTCTGCCGTACTTTGCACAGAAAGTCTTTCTGATAAACCAAGTAATGTAATTCGTTATACCACCGATTAAAAGAATATTGCCCACAATTTGCGGCAATCCCTTCATAACAAACTCAAAGGGCTCTGCAGGTACAAAGTAACACGCCAAGCCTAAAAGAATCTGACCCATGTAGGCACAGTTGGCAAAAATTTTCATTTTCGGCGTAAGCTGACCGTGATTTTCATATATCAACACTCCGATAGGATTCAAAAACATAATAATATAACCTATAACTGTTCCTACAAGGTTGATAATTGAAAAATCGAGAGCGGCAAGTCCCATAATTGCGCCGCAGAAATATGATGCAGAAAATGTCATTATTCCCGAAGCGGTCAAAAAAATGTACGAACCTGCCTGAGCTGCAGTGTACGCCACAACCTCTTTCAAGGGAAGATATTCCCCTTCATTTGGCTTATCCCAATGCTCTCTCACATATGTGGGAGCTCCCTTAACTTTTTCTTTTATATTGTTAAAATTCATAATAAAATCCCCATTTTTATTAGAAAAGAGCGGTAACTTACCATTAAGAATTAGCCCTGACCGTTAAGAATTGCAAAGTTTTCTTTGTTTGCTTTGTAAAGGTTTGTATATACCTTATAGTTACGGTCGTAAACAGATTTATGAGCAAAGTTTGGTTTGAATGTTTTTGATGCGGGAATAAATTTCTTCGCCTCTGTAATATCATTGATAATTCCCGTGCCAACCGCAATTGTAATTGCAGCACCGACTGCGCCGATATTCTGTGGGCTGTCAACTGTTTCAACAGTTCTGCCCGTACAGTCTGCAAGAATTTGACAAGTAACATCTGAAAGAGCGCCGCCGCCAACAAACCTGATTGTGTTTGAAGTCTTAATCTTCTTATCCTCTGTTTCAAGGAACCAGCGAAGGTGGAAACAAACACCCTCAACAACGGCACGAATCATTTCTGCCTTGCCCGTATCAAGACTGATATTGAAGAACATACCTCTTGAGTTGGGGTCTTCAAAGGGGCAACGGTTACCGTGAAGCCACGGAGTAAAGATAACACCGTTTGAACCCGCAGGCACCTCGTCAACAACTGCCATCATATAATCGTAAAGATTCGTATATACCTTTTCGTAGTCTCCCTTTGCGTGTTTAAGGTTGTGGCTCTTGTCAATATAAACGTTTATTTCATCAAGTGCCAAGTGGTCCTTAACCCATTCAACGCACTTGCCTGCCGTTTCAAGCTCTGCAAAGTAGTTATAATAACCGTCTTTTGCACCGACAATAGCGGCAATCATTGAACTTGTATCAACAATAGACTTATCAACAACAGTTGAAGCCCAGCCTGACGTACCCTGATAAATGTGTGTGTCGCCAAGTTCTACTGCACCTGCGCCAACACCGATAAGTGAAGCGTCACCGCCGCCTCCGAAAACTGCCGTGCCCGCTGCAAGTCCTAATTCCTCTGCAGCCTTTTTTGTAAGCTCACCGACTTTATCGGTTGATTTAACAATTTTTGCAAGGTGTTCTGTATTAACACCAAGCATTTTGCACATTTCCGTGCTCCAGGTCTTTTTCTTAATATCATAAATCATCGTTGAGAATGCAGAGTCGTGAGTCATAACAAACTCGCCTGTCATTCTTGCAATAATGTATTCTTTAACATCAAGCCATTTATGTACTCTCTTAAAGTTTTCAGGCTCGTGTTTTTCTGTCCATTTATATTTCCAAATCGGGTCTTTGACCGAAAGAGGTGCGGCACCTGTAAGCATAAGAGATTTTAAGACTTTAACTGCGTTACCGCCTGCAATCTGAACTCCTCCGCCCATACCGTCCTTCAACTCTTGTGTTGCGCGCTGGTCCATATAGCTGAATGCGCGGCGAACGGCATTTGCGTCTTTGTCAACAAGTACAACTCCCTGCATTTGTGAGCAGAAGGAAATGCCCGATATTTCTTCTTTTTTGATTTTTGATTTTTTCATCACAACATTTGTACTGTTGCGCATTGCCTCCCACCACTCGTTAGGGTCCTGCTCTGCGCCGCCGTTAGGCATAACATAAAGCTTATAGCCCTCGCTCTGTGATGCAAGAAGTTCAATCTTATCGGAAATTGCAAAGATACAGGTTTTAACACCCGTTGTGCCAATATCATACGCAATAACATACTTAGGCTCTGCCATTTTTCTTTCTCCCTTCAAAATAGAAACACCTTATGCTTTAAGTGCTGATTTAATAAATTTAAGGACTTCTCTTATTACAAACTCGTCTTTTTCGATTGCGTCTTCACCGCAATACACCTTAAAACGCTGAACGTAATAGTCACTTGCAAACGAAAACTGAAGCGACATAAACAAATCGTCAATCAAAAATGCCGCTATGCCCGGGTCAATATCCTTTCGGATTTCACCGTTTTCTTGACCCTCACGAATTGCTTCTGTGTAAACCTCTGCAGTAATTTTTTCCATTTCCGTAGCAAATTGCCTTGCAAGCTTTTTGTCGTTGATGGTTGTCATTGAGTTATATAGTTTAATTAAAACTTCATCTTCACGGGAAACCGAAATAATCTCGCGAAGAATTTTCTCCACCTTAATCATTACGTCTTCATCGGCTTTTGCAAGACCGAGAAGAAGTGTTTCAACCCGTGAAATACTCTCATCAATAATAGTTAAGAATAAATCTTGTTTATTCTCAAAGTATTTATAAATAGAACCAACGCTGATTCCGGCTTTGTCCGCAATACTGCCGATACTGGCGTCATGATACCCTTTTTTGGCAAATTCTTTAGTTGCGGAGTCAATTACCCTTGCCCTTTTTTCAGGAGGGATATTGTCAAACGTCGGTTTATGGTGCATTTTGAGATCCAAAACTATCACCCCGAAAAACAGTTTATAGATAATTTTATCATATCACAAAACTTTAGTAAAGTATTTTTTCACATATTCCGACAGACTGTCTTTTGTCATATATTCAGTTAAACAGCCGACACCCGTAACGCATTTTCCGCCTGTAATGTTGCCCATTAAAATACATTTTCTGAAGTCCTCATTATTATAAAGCCCTGTAATAAAGCCTGCAAGGAATGCGTCACCTGCTCCCGTTGCATCAACACATTTGAATTCAGCAATTTCAGGCACAACAAAATAATCTCCGTCAAAGCCTGCACAGCCGTCACGACCGAGTTTTACAATAGGTTTTTCAAAATAGTCACGCAAAAAATCAATGGCTTTTTGGTAATCTCTTGTGCCTGTTATCTTTTCTGTCTCGTCAATATTCGGTGTGTAATAATCGGCAATTTTTATGTATTCGCGAAGATTGTCAATAGACATATCGTCAGAGTAGCCTGTGTCAAGAACTAAAATTGTTCCGTCTTTTTTAAGCTCTTCGTAAACGGGCAAAATCTTTTCCTGCATTGCAACAATTTTCGCACCCTTTAAGACATTATATATTTTTTCAAGCATTTCGTCGGTGTATTTTTCGGTTCCGCCGTATGACACAAAGGTTCTGTCCCTTTCAGTGATAATTGCAGACGTAATGTTAAGCGGATAAGACGTACTTTCAAACGGAACATAATCAACACCGTATTTTTCAAGTTCTCCTTTTGCAAAGTTTGAGAACATATCGTCGCCTAAAAATGTGCCGAGCTTTGCCGGTGCACCGAGCCTTGCACAGTTTATCATGGTGGCGGGCAGTCCGCCGCCCAAACAAACCTTAAAATCTTTTGAATAAATCTCTTCACCCTCGTTAGGTATTCTGGGCATACCTGCAAAGAGCAAATCGCAATTTAATTTCCCGAATGATGCTACAAAATCTTTCATTTTAACTCCCCAAAATAGTCTTTATTTAATTCTTCATAAGCGTCAATCAATTTCTCGGCAACTTCTTTATTGTTCACAAGCGGGTGAACAGTAAGCGCCCTAACTGCCGAAGCTCTGTTATGATTTCTAATGGCATTTGACGCTTCCCTTTCGTATTCTTTAACTGCAAGAATTAACTTTTTGTTTTCCTCTGACACAACGACCGGTTTAATCGGTATGGGTTCTCCGTCAACCATTTTACATGAAATCTCAACCGTATCGGTTTCGTCAAGAAAATCTAAAGCCTTGTTAACATTCGGCACACAGGCAATTACCGTTTTATCGGCGCCGTGAACTACCGTGTCAATAATTCCGAGGGCAACTCCTGCATAACCGCCGTCATCGGGAGCATAAATATCAAACTTGTAGTCAATATTTCTCTTTGCGCCCGTTTCACTTGCCATATATGAGTTTTCACGCATACCGTAGTAATGCTCAAACACCCGAAGAGCTTTTTCAAACTCTTTTTCAACGTCAATATTTTTAAGTTCTGCAGTCATTTCACGGTTAATGATTTCAATTTGCTCACCGCGGGTCATTGGGGCGTTCAAAATGTTCTGAACAGATTTTTTCGGCTCGTAAAAATAGTAAAGATATTCATTAGGTATAAACTGTTTTTTCAGTAAATTTTCTTTGTTAAAATAACGCAAATCTGTTGTTTTGTATGCGGTGTCGTCTGCCAAGAGCTTTGGTACTACATTTTCACCATCAAAAATTATCTCATTAAAAAACGAAAGATGATTAAGCCCATAGCAAAAGGCCTCTGTTGAGCCTGTTTCAAGCCCTAAATGCTTTTCAAATGAACGAAGCATACCCGAAGGTGCGTCACAAATTCCGAAAGTGAAGTCATAACCCATATCACGAAGAGTTTGCGATACTACACCCGCAGGGTTTGTAAAGTTAAACACCTTACAATCTTTTTTAGCATATTGCTTTACATATTCACAATACTTTGCGAGAGCAGGAATACTTCTCATTGCAAAGGAAAAGCCTGCCGCACCGGTAGTTTCCTGACCGAGATATCCTAAATCAAGTGCAATTCGCTCGTCACGGCAACGCATTTTATCGCCCCCTGCACGAATTGTTGTGATTACATAGTCAGCGTCAGTAATTGCCTCGACTGCGTCCTCCGTTAAATTAAATTTTAACTCCGGGCAAAGACGATGTGCAACCTCTTTTGCCATTTTACCGTAAATATTAAGTTTTTCGGAGTTGTTGTCCATAAAAACAAGTTCCGTTATGTCCAAATCTTTTGCACGGTCTGTAATGCTTTTCGCAAGGAACATTGAACGAACTCCGCCACCGCCGATTACCGAAATTTTCATACTACCTTACCTATATTACTGTTACCGTTTTTAATATTAAATTTAAGGCTCTTTTGTACTCCGTCTTCTGAAAATTCAAGCAAAATTACATCACGGCTGACATATTCTGCCATTGTTACCTTATAATCTTTTTCCTTAAAGAACGCTTTTAAGAATTCAACTGTTTTTTCATCATAATCACCTGCATTGTCAGAAACAAAAAGCACATTTCCGCAAACTGCATTGATTTTACCGAGAAGCAGTTTTTGTTCTAAATTGAACTTAATGTTAGTGTTTCTAAGGAAGAAAACGTCAGGGTCGTTAGTGAACGCCCTGCCATCAAGGTGACTGCGGAAAATTGCGTTGTTAATTGCATTTTCACAAGAGGGAACTTCACAGTTTATTCCGAATTTGTTGTAAAACGGTCCTGCAAATTCTTTTGTTGCATCGGGGCCTATTCTGCAAGCATCAAAAATACCCATACAAGCACCAAGGGGAACGCCGCAACCTAAAATCAATTTATCCCCACAAAGTGAACGGAGCAAATCAACTGCATCACACATAATTTCGCCCCTTGTTTTGCCGTTTCGAGGCTGCATACACTGTGAATAAAGGAAATCGAGTTTTACCATATCGTAACCCCAATCACCTAAATATGTATCAAAAACAATTTTAAGGTAATTTCTGAATTCTTCGTTGTAAATGTCAAAGGTGTAAGCTCCGCCCCAACCGATGCAACCAAGAAGAGGTTTGCCTGTTTCGTTGTCTTTAATTACCCAATCGGGATGAGCCGCAAGAATTGCAGAATTTCTTTGTGCGTTAAAGGGAGCCAGCCAAATGCCCGCTTTGTAGCCCTTTTCGTGAATTTTATCGGCAATATATTTCATTCCGTTGGGGAATTTTTCTCCGTCAACACGCAGCCAATCACCAACCGCTGACTCGTAGCCGTCGTCAACCTGGAAAATGTTTACTTCTTCCTTTGCCCTATCCATTCCGTCAAGGTCACGAAGAATTATTTGCTCGTTTATCTTCTGGAAGTAGTTATACCAAGAGGTGTAGCCTGAAAGATGAGGAACTTTCGGTTTTTTACAGCCGACAAAGCCGAAGAAATATTCATCCATTACGCTGTCAAATTCGCCGTTGATTTCAATAATGTCGAAAACCTCGTAAACGTCACCCTTTTTTAATTTCAAGCCCTCAATATCCTTGTAGATTTTGAATGTGTTTTCGTTCATATCTGCTTCAAACACAGTAAATCCACGGCATTCACTCTTTGAGCCGAACAGAGTAATTGTTCTCTCGCCTCTTTTACGGAAATAGCAATATGTGTAAGAATGAAAAACGCCCTGTTTACCGTAAGATGCAAATCTGTAATCGCCTGAAATGCCCGTTATGTCTTCTGTGCGCTTTGAAACTTTACTAAAGGGCATTATGCCGCGCAGTTTGTCGCTTCTGCAGAATTCTCTTGATGTTGTCCACGCCTGATATCCGTTTGCATAAAACAAGTCGTTAAAGCCGAATTCTCGCTCGGCAGTAAGAGAAAGTGAACGGAAAGTCAAGTCTGCGTGCGCTGTTATTGTTCCTTTAATTCTTCCGTTTTCTTCGGTTAAAGAGAACATGAAATCATTGTTTTCAGCAGTATTTACTCCGCTTGAAACTCCGTCTTTTGTAAATTCAGCATAAAAATTATACATAGTACCACCCCTATAGAGTATTTTCTTTATTTTACCATAGACAAAAACCGTTTTCAACAACAAATGCGGAGGCTACGCCTCCGCAATGCTTAAAATTATTTTTGCGGAATTTCTTCCTCGTTTTCTTTACGTCTGCGAACAAAAACTATAGCACCGGTTACAGCCGCAACGGAAACTGCAATACACGCAACGGTCACAGCATTTTTAACGGCAACCGTGCTTCTTACAAAGCCCGTTGTGTTAGGCGTATTGGACTCATCAATGTTTCCGGGTTTGCTGTTGTTATCACCCGTTCCGTTATCCGGATCGTTAACGCTGTTTGCATGGCTGTTAACAATTTCTTCGTTTTCATAGCTTAAAATTGTACCGCCTTTGTTACCCGTAGTATCTGTCGGGTCAAAAGCCGCAGTCTGCATTACCATTCTGCAAAGGTCATAGGTGCTGTCACGAAGCGCCAGTCCGAAACCAACCGGATCTTTTTCATAAGTTGATTTCAAAGCCGCTTGGAACTGAACCTTTTCCGCAATGTACCAAAGGGAAGTTAGAAGAGCATCATTACCTGCGTAAATTGCAAGGACAGGGTCCATGTAACCGTTGCCGGTAAAGTTAATATAAGCATCTGTTACTGTAAAGCCGTCATAACCCCACTCAGTACACAAAAGGTCGGTAACAAGGGTCTTATAGCCGCTGCACCAGTACGGACCGATTCGGTTATAAGCCGTCATAATACCCTTTGTATGGCCTTCTTTAACGGCGATTTCAAAGGGGCGAAGATAAAGTTCACGAAGAGCCTGCTCAGAAAGCCAAGTGAAAATACCGTATGAAAGTTTATTTGTTTCCTGCTCATCGCAGACAAAATGTTTAACCGTCGGAATAATTCCGTTTGACTGTGCGCCGCGAATAACTGCTGCCGCCATTTTACCCGAAAGAAGCGGGTCTTCCGAGAAATATTCAAAGTTTCTTCCGCCGCAGGGGTGACGGTGCAGGTTACAACCGGGAGCATACCAAACATGAACACCCAGTTCCACTGCCTGCCTGCCCATAATGTCGCCGTATTCTTCCGCTAATTTATCATTCCATGTTGCGGCAATTACTGTTTCTGCGGGAAATCCCAAGCCAACGTCGCTGTAGAGAAGTCCGCCCTTGCCCTTAACGGCTCCGGGTCCGTCATTATCAACTGTACCGGGAAGTCCGAGGCGCTCAACCGCAACGGTCTTGTAACCGCTTCCGCAGATAAGGTCAATCATTTCCTGAAGTGTGAACTGGTCAAGGTAGGCATCCCACAGAGAGCTGTCCTCATAAACGTCAGCAAGTTTAATTACGCCGTCTTCATAAACAACTCCTGTTTTCGGAACTTCTCCCTCAATAGCATCTGGGCGAATATCGCAGTTAAGTACCTCGTCAGGTGCTGTAAAGTTTGTTGGGGCAAGAGGCATTGTATCCTCTCCCGCTCTTGAAAGGAGCGGGAAATCACCGCGAATATCGTCAAAAAGGTTTTTAATTTCCGCACCTGTTGCGTCATCTGTCTTATAAATCACGTCTGATGCAACATTAAAGTTATACACAGCCTCAAAATCACGGCAGGAGTGACCGATTTTAATTTCATAGTTGCCTTTTTCAAGAACAAAGGCTTCTTTGTTCATGTCATAAGATGACATATCCCTTTTTGCAAAAGTGACTGTTACGGTTTGGCTTTCTCCGGGGGCAAGCTCTTCTGTCTTTGCATATCCGGCAAGCTCAACTACACTCTTTTCAATTCCTCCGGCAGTGTACGGTGCCGAGAAATAAACCTCAACAACGTCTTTTCCTGCACGGGCACCCGTATTTGTAACATTAACTTTTACGGTAATACTATCGCCTGAAGCTGTGTAATCTTCTTCTGTCCAGTCAAATGTTGTGTATGACAGTCCGAAACCGAACGGATACATTACCTTTTCGGGTGCAAATGTTTCAAAATATCTGTAACCCAAATAAATATCTTCGGCATAGTTTACAAAGCCCTTAACGAGCGAGTTACTGTACTTAAAGTCACCGAAGTTCGGTGTTGTCGGGTAGTCCTCAATATGATAAGCTATTGAATCGGGCAGTCTGCCTGAGGGGTTAACATCACCTGAAATTATCTTGGCAACCGACTCCATACCAACCTCACCGGGAAGCCAGGTTAATAAAACCGCTTTAATGCCGGGGTATGCATCAATCCAATCCATTTCGTAAATGTTTGAGCTGTTAAAAATTACAATAACGTTTGGAAATTCGTTGCACACTTTGTCAAGCAACTCAAATTCCGTATCTGACAAACGAATGTCATCATCAGAAAGGTCAGACATTTCACTGCCTGCTTTACCGAATGTGATAACGGCTGTATCGGAAAAAGCAACCGCGCTGTCAAAAACACTTTGGTCAATTTCACTTACAGGCAATTCTGAAACCGATGAACCGAGAAGACCTGTAATCATATCTACAAGAGGATTGTCAACAAGTGAAGCCTGTTTTCCGTCAATATAATTCTTATAAACATTATACACGTCCGTATTGTACTCAATACCGGCAACATCAAGTCCGGCAAAAAGGTCAATAGCCTCATCGGTTTCAATGCTGCCGCTTCCGCCGCCGCCTAAATTGAGTTTATAAGACGTTACACCGAAAACGCTGACTTTTTTATTCGTAAGCGGTAAAAAACCGTCTTTGTTTTCAATCAGCACAGTGCCTTCTGCCTGAATTTGCTTTGCAATTCTGACAGCGTCCTGTTTTGTGTCTGCAGAAATAATATCCGATGCGGCAAAAGTACCCACGGACACAGAAAGAGACAGTACAACTGCAAGCACGAGAGACATGCAGATTCTAATATACTTTTTCATAAATAGCCCCCTATTTTTCAGTTGCTTTTAAGTTTATCACTGATTGTTTCATTTGTAAATCGGTGAATTGTTCAAACTTAAATGGAATATTCCGTCAAAATGGCTATTCATACGCCACGGTCTGTAAAAATGCTGCAAAAAAGCAGAATTTTTTCAAAAAATCATTGTACCTTTTGCACTATTAAAGGCTTAATTATTCTACTTTGATGTCAATAGAAATTTTCAATGATTTGTTGTATCATTATTCTATTACACATCTGGAAAGGGTGAACTTATGTCAAACGCACAATCTGTTTCACTAAACAACGAAAAAAAGTACGTGGGCAAACCGGAGTTTTTAACTTATGTTGCATCACTGTTCTTCTATACCATGATGACCGGTATGGTGGGTAGTTTTAGAAGTACATATTTATCAGATGTTCTTCAGCTTGACAGAGACTTAATTTCAACATACAACTCTATTCTTCCGATTGCCGGTTTTGTTATTAACTTCTTTATCTCTATGTATATTGACGGAAGAAACACCGGTAAAAAGGGTAAATTCCGCCCAATTATTGCTGCAATTACTATTCCGGCGGGTGCTATTCTTATGCTCTCCTTCTGGACACCAAAAGCGCTTTCCGGTCCGTTCCTTTTCGGTTACTTATTAGTTATTGCTATCGGTTGGACAATTGTTACAACATTTGGCAACTCACTTAATATGATTGCCAACTTTATGACACCAAACCTTAAAGAGCGTGACTCCGTTATTTCATTCAGAGGAATTTCCTCTGCGGTCGGCAACTCCGCTCCGCTTGTAGTTGTACTTGTTCTTAACCTTATTTGGAAAGACAATTTGGCAGTTCAATACCTTGTAGGTGCCGGCCTTTGCTCTGCCTGTGGTATTATTTCAATGCTTCTTTGCATTAAACTTGTTAAAGAAAGAGTTCCTTGCTCACCGGAGAAAAAGAATCCGCTTGTCGGAATTGTTGATGTTCTGAAAAATAAGTATGCTTGGACAATTATTGTTTCTGACTTCCTTAAGACATTCAGAAACATAGCCACTTACATGGGTATTTACCTTGCCGTTGCACTTTTAGGAAGCCCGTCAAAGTTCCTTCTTTTCGGTCTTCCGACCGGTATCGGCACCGCAGTCGGTATGCTTGTTATCAATTTCTTGCTTAAGAAATTCAATTCAAAAGTGCTTTATATTGCAAGCGGTATTTACTCC
>CAMFPJ010000008.1 GCA_945971755.1 uncultured Clostridia bacterium | reverse complement strand
TACTTTCAAAGAAAAATGATACTTTGTCAAACAGTTCCCTTGCGCAGGGTGGGGTTGCTGCGGTTTTAAGCTTTGAGAATGACAGCTTTGATCTTCACATTGAGGACACTATGATTGCAGGTCAGCGCGCTAATGATATTGACGCGGTAACAACACTTGTAAACGAAGGTCCGGACCAGGTTCGCAAGATTATGGAATACGGTGTTGATTTTGACCGTAACGAAGACGGCTCACTTCAAAAAACTCTTGAGGGCGGCCATTGCAGAAGACGAATTGTTCATCATAAAGACACAACGGGTGCCGAAATTGTAAATAAGCTTTTAGCCGAGGTTCACACCCGCAAAAACATTACAATTCTTGAAAATTCACCGGTATTTAAGTTAACACGTATTAAGAACGGAATTTGCGCCAATGTTTTAACACCCGGCGGACAAGATGAATACTTTGCATCTTACTGCGTTATTGCAACGGGCGGTATCGGCAGAGTTTACAAATACACAACAAACCCGCAGGTCGCAACAGGCGACGGTATTCGTTTGGCTTATGAAATCGGCGCGAATATTAAAAACTTAAGCTATGTTCAGTTCCACCCGACTGCATTTAATTCGTCAGATAATGAACAGTTTCTTATCAGCGAGGCGGTCAGAGGCGAGGGGGCTTATCTTCTTAACTGTAAAAAAGAACGGTTTATGCACCGTTATGACGAGCGCCTTGAACTTGCCCCGCGTGATGTTGTGTCAAAGTCAATAATCATTGAATCCCGCAGGACAGGCAGTAACAATTTTTATCTGGATATTACCCATAGAGATAGAGACTATCTTCTTAAAAGGTTCCCCGGAATTTATGAGGGCTGCCTTAAGTACAATGTTGACATTACAAAAGACCTTATTCCGATTTTTCCGTGTCAGCACTATTTAATGGGCGGAATTGAGGTTGACCTTAATTCGCAGACAACAGTCAACAGGCTGTATGCCGTAGGCGAGTGTTCAAACACCGGAGTTCACGGCAAAAACCGATTGGCAAGCAACTCGCTTTTAGAGGCTCTTGTATTCGGCAAACGCTGTGCCGATGACATTGCCCGCAGAATTGCATCGGGTAATTCCGGCGTGTCGGTCAGCGGAAACTATGAGTGTGACCTTGACGGCGCTCCGCTTATGAAAGGTGCAGTTACCGAAATTCGTAACATTATGCAGCGCTCTTACTTTGTAATGCCTGCTAATGAAGACGTTGTGCGTATGGGCTTTAAGCGTGTGGGCGAAATACTTAACCGCCTTAAAAACGGCAAATTCAAAATTACTGCCGAGTATTGCGAGGCATTAAGCCTTGCAACCGTGGCTTACATTATTCTTCGGGAGGTTAGTGAAAATGACGCTTAACAAATTTTATGTTGACGAAGTAATCAAAAATGCAATTAAAGAGGATATTAACTACATTGACGTTTCGGCAGATTACCTTATCCCTGAAAATCAGCGGAACGATTCCTACTTTATAGCAAAAGATGACGGAATTCTTTGCGGTTTAGATGTTGCAATGCGGGTTTTCGAGCTTCTTGATGACACATTTGCTTTTACAGCACATAAAAAAGACGGTGACGAAGTCAAAAAAGGCGATATAATCGTAGAATTTAACGGCTTAACACGTGAACTCCTTAAAGGCGAGCGAACTGCACTTAATTTAATTCAGCACATGTCGGGTATTGCAACCGCTGCTAACAAAGCAGTTAAGCTTTGCGATGGTACCTGTGCCTCTGTTGCCGACACAAGAAAAACTCTTCCGGGACTTCGTTCACTTCAAAAGTATGCAGTAACTTGCGGCGGAGGCAGAAATCACCGTTACAATCTTTCAGACGGTGCAATGCTTAAAGATAATCACATTGACGCCTGCGGAGGAATTATCCCTGCTGTTGAAGCCTTAAGAGAAAAGCTCGGTCACATGGTAAAAATTGAGGTTGAAACCCGTAATATGGACGAAGTAAAACAAGCAGTCAGTGCAAAAGCAGACGTTATTATGCTTGACAATATGAACTGTGAGCAAATGGCAGAAGCAGTTAAATATATTGGCGGCAGAGCAAAAACAGAAGCATCGGGCAATATCACACTCCAAAACATTGCGGAGGTTGCAAAAACAGGCGTAGATATTATCTCCCTAGGCGCTCTTACTCATTCCGTTAAGGCTTTCGACATTTCAATGAAGATGAAATAATATGAATTACGAAGAATCGGTAGAATATATACATTCACTTTTACAATTTGGCATAAAACCCGGTCTTGAGCGTGTTTCGATGCTCCTTTCGGCTCTCGGTAACCCACAGGAAAAAATTAAAACAATTCACGTTGCAGGCACAAACGGTAAAGGCTCAACAAGTACCCATCTTGCAAACATTTTAAGCAGCGCAGGGTACAAAACAGGGCTTTATACTTCACCTTACGTTCTCTCTTTTTGCGAGAGAATTCAAATAAACGGTGAGAATATCCCTGAAAATGACCTTGCAGACGCTGTAACGAGAGTACGCGGAGAAATTGAAAAACTCAATTCAAACGGAATAGTCATTACCGAGTTTGAGGCTATTACGGCGGTGGCTTTTCTCTATTTTTATGAAGCAGGGTGCGACTATGCAGTTATCGAAGTGGGCCTCGGCGGAAGATTTGACGCTACTAATGTAATAAGCAAGCCCGAAGCATGTGTTATCACCTCAATTTCTCTTGACCACACTAAAATTTTAGGTGACACTCTTTCGCAAATTGCTTTTGAAAAGTGCGGAATTATTAAAGAGGGCGTTTTGGTTGTCACTTCTCAAAATCAGGACACAAATGTGTTAGAAGTAATCAAAAAAACAGTTGGGAAAAAAGGCGCAAACTTAACCGTTGCAAACCCACAAAATGCTGAAATAGTTTTTGATACTCCACATTTAGTAGGGTTTTCTTATAAGTGTGAAGAATACAAAATTAAACTTTCAGGTGAGCACCAAATTGAAAATGCAGTAAATGTTATTGAAACAGCACTTCTTTTGGGTATTGATAAAAAATATATAAAAGAGGGACTTTGCAAAACAAAAATGCTTGCCCGAATGGAGATAATGACAGAACCGGGTGAAACTCCTCTTGTAATTCGCGACGGCGGTCACAATGAGGGCTGTGCAAAGGCACTTCGTGATTTTATTCTCCGTTACAAAATAAAAAACATTAAAATGCTTATCGGTATGATGGCAGATAAAGATACAGAGAACTATGTTAAATTCGTTGCCCCCCTTTGTGACAGTGTGACGACCTGCACACCTTCAAACCCAAGGGCAGAAAGCGCAGAGAATCTTTTAGGTATTGCCAAAAAATATTGTAAAAATTGTACTGCTGTAAGTGACCCGAAACTTGCCTATAGGCAGATAAAAAATTCAGCAAATAAAAATGATACCGTTCTCATTTGCGGTTCATTTTATTTAATGAGTGATGTATTTTAACAGGAAAGGAATTTCCCGAATGAAAGATTTTATTGAAGACAGAATAAGAGTGCTTTTACAAGAACTTGAAAAGTACATTGTAAAAGAAAAAATCTCACTTGACGGCTTTATGTATAAAGAGTGCGACTACAAAATCGGTAACGATATTCCGGCAGTTGACAGCACTTTCCGTGAGTACATTCCGTACAAAGACCGTTGGGGCGGGGTGCATGACCGCCATGCTTGGTTTATAAAAACAGTTGAAATTCCAAAAGATTGGCATGGTGAAATTGAACTTGAAGTTGCATCTGACAGTGCTGTGGGCTGGGCGGATATTAACCCGCAGTTTATAGCTTATGTGGACGGAAAACTTCAGCAGGGTATTGATAAAAATCACCGTGATGTTTTTATGACCGAGGGTATTCATCAGGTAGCACTTTACGCGTACTCAGGCTCAATTCATGACCAGTATGTTGACTTCCTTGCAACTCTTAAACTAATTGATGAAAAGACGAAGAAACTCTATTATGATATTCGTGTTCCTTTTGAGATTTTAGAGTTTGAAGATGAAAATTCAAAGAACTATTTTGAGATTAAAAAGTACCTTAACAATACATTAAATCTTATTGATTTCAGAAAGCCTTATTCAGATGAATACTACGCTTCAATAGAAAAGGCAGAGGAGTATATCCAAACAGAATTTTACGGAAAGTATTGCCATGAGGGAGAAGTTCACGCTATTTGTATCGGTCATACTCACATTGACGTTGCTTGGGAGTGGACCTTGGCGCAAACCCGTGAAAAAACACTTCGCTCATTCTCAACCGTGCTGGCTCTAATGAAAAAGTACCCTGAGTACAAATTTATGTCAAGTCAGCCACAACTTTATAAATATCTTAAGGAAGAAAGCCCCGAGCTTTACGAAGAAGTTAAAGAAATGGTTAAACAGGGCAGGTGGGAAGTTGAAGGCGGAATGTGGGTTGAGGCAGACTGCAATCTTTCTTCCGGTGAAAGCCTTGTGCGTCAGTTCCTTTACGGCAAACGCTTTATGAAGAATGAATTCGGCGTTGACAGTAAGGTTTTGTGGCTTCCCGATGTTTTCGGTTATTCGGCTGCACTTCCGCAGATTATGAATAAATGCGGTGTGGATAAGTTCATCACCTCAAAAATCGGCTGGAATGAAAGCAATAAAATGCCCTATGACGAGTTCATTTGGCACGGTATTGACAATACCCCTGTGTTCACCTACTTTATGACAGCACAGGATAAGGTGAGAGGCAAAGAGCCTGCAACAAATGTTACATATAATGCAAAGCTTAATGCAAATCAGCTTCGCGGTGCTTATGACCGTTTTCAGCAAAAAGACCTTTATAACGATGTTTTAATTACATTCGGCTTCGGTGACGGCGGCGGAGGACCCACATCAAAAGACCTTGAAATGTATTCAAGACTGAAAAAGGGTATTCCGGGAACTTCAACCGCAGTAATGGGTTATGCAGGGGACTTCTTAGAGGATGTTAAAACAAAAACCGAAAACAAGCCCCACATGCCTCATTGGAGCGGTGAACTTTACCTTGAATTCCACCGCGGTACATATACTTCACAGGCAAAAAATAAAAAGTACAACCGCACAAGCGAGTTTATGTTTGAAAAGGCAGAAACACTTTCACTTATCAATGAATATTTGAACGGTGTAGTTTATCCTAAAGAAAAAATACAGGACGCTTGGGAAACGATTCTTCTTAATCAGTTCCACGATATTATCCCCGGTTCTTCAATTCACGATGTTTATGAAGTATCCCATGAACAATATAGGGAAATTCAGAAAACAGGTAATGAGATTATAAGCTCTGCTTTAGAGAAAATTGCAGACGGTGTAAATGCTGACAGCGGTGTTCTTATTTATAACCCTAACTCATTTACTTCATCTTCAGCGGTTGAGACTGAAAACGGCGTAATTTATGCCGAGAATATTCCGGCAAAGGGTTACAAGGTAATTGAGCCTAAAAAGACTGACCCAAATATCATTCTTACCCATAACAGAATTGAGAATAAATTTTTCACGCTCGTATTAGATGAAAACGGCAATTTCTCATCTGTTTTTGATAAGAGAAATAACCGTGAAGTTCTCAAAAACGGCGCAAAGGGTAACGTTTTAACTGCTTATGAAGATTTCCCCAGAGAGTATGATAACTGGGAAATCAGCAGTTATTACACAGAAAAGAAATGGGATATTTCAGACGTCCGGTCAATCGAACAGGTTTACGAGGGCGAGCGGGCAGGTCTTAAGATTACAAGGAATTATAAGGACAGCAAAATTGTTCAGTGGATATTTGTTTATGACCATATTGATAAGATTGATTTCAAGACTTATATAGACTGGAAAGAGGAGCACATTGTTCTTAAAACTGCATTCCCTGTTGATGTGAACTCAAACAAAGCAACTTATGATATTCAGTTTGGCTCCGTTGAACGCCCCACTCATAAAAACACAAGCTGGGACGCCGCTCGTTTTGAGGTTTGCGCTCATAAATATTGCGACTTGTCTGAATACGGTTACGGTGTTTCACTTATGAATGACTGCAAATACGGCCACTCAATTCACGACGGAGTAATGACTCTTACTCTTCTTAAATGCGGCACATTCCCTGACGAAACTGCCGATAAGTGCGAACACGAGTTCACATACTCTCTTTACCCCCACGCAGGGGACTTAAGGGAGGCAGGAACAATTAAAAAGGCTTACGAACTCAATGTTCCCATGACAGCAGTTCCCGTCAGCACTAATAAGGGCACACTTCCGACAGAATATTCATTCCTTTCGGTTGATGCAGAAAATGTTATTTTTGAAACTGCAAAAATGGCGGAGGATAATGATGATATTATTCTGCGCGGTTACGAGTGTTTTAACAAGAGAACTACTGCAACTGTAACTCTCGGTGTTCCCGTAAAGAAAGCTTTCATTTGCGATATGCTTGAAAATAACATCAGAGAGTTAAAAGTTACCGGTAATACCATAACAGTTGATTTCAAACCCTTTGAAATTATTACAGTTAAAATCAAAAGGTAAATAAACAAAATGTAACCCCCGATGAGTTTTCATCGGGGGTTTACTGTATAAGATAAAGCCTTATTAGATTTTGTAACCGTTCTTGCGAAGTATTGCGTCAATTTTATCGCTTGTGTCAAGAAGCTTGCTTATGGACTTATCTTGGTTAAGAGTATCAATAATGTATGAAAGGTATTTTGAACAGTCAACCTCACAGTACCATTCGCAGTTTTTAAGTTCGGGAATTCTGTAAACAAGGTTTGTTGTAAAAACCTTGTCAAAAACGCCGTTTCTGTAAGCATTTTCAAAAGATGTAAGACCCTCGCAGAAAAGACCGAATGCAGAGAAAAGGAATACTCTGTTCGCACCGAGGTCTTTAAGCTTTGAAGCAACCTCAAGCATTGACTCACCTGAAGAAATCATATCGTCAACAACGATAACGTCTTTGCCCTCAACATTTGAGCCGAGGAAAGAGTGCTCTAAAATCGGGTTTCTGCCGTTAACAACTCTTGAGTAGTCACGGCGCTTGTAGAACATTCCAAGGTCAAGACCTAAAACTGTTGAGTAGTAAATGCAGCGGCCCATACCGCCCTCATCAGGGGAAATGACCATCATGTGGTCCTTGTCAAAATTAAGACCGCCAACATTGTTAACAAGTGCTTTAATCATTTGATATGCGGGAGAAACATTTTCAAAGCCGCAAAGCGGAATTGCGTTTTGAACTCTTGGGTCGTGAGCGTCAAAGGTGATGATATTCTCAACACCCATGTTGCAAAGCTCCTGAAGAGCGATTGCGCAGTCAAGAGATTCGCGTGAAGAACGCTTGTGCTGCCTGCCTTCATAAAGCATCGGCATAATAACCGTAATTCGTCTTGCTTTACCCTCAACTGCCGAAATAGCACGCTTAAGGTTGGCAAAATGATCGTCGGGACTCATAGGAACAGTGCTTCCGTACATTTTGTAAGTGATACCATGGTTAAACATATCACAAACAATAAAAATGTCGTAGCCTCTTGCAGTAGCGTGAAGTGAGCATTTAGCTTCGCCTGTGCCGAATCTGGGAAAAGTTGCGTCCATAATGTATGTATCACGCTCATAACCCGCAAAAGCAATGGTACTCTTGTGCTCACTTTCCTGCTGTGAACGCCATCTGATAAGATATTTATCAATCTTAGCAGCAAGTTCTTCGCATCCCGGAAGAGCGATAATTCCCAACGGGCCGTAGGGGATAGTAGTGATTTCTCTGTTAGCCATTTTATGAGTCCTCCGCAATCAAACAATATATAAAATTTGTATCATATATATTCTACTGATTTCTACACTTTTTTCAAGACCTAAAGAACAAAAAAATAATTTTTAGTTAAAAGCATGGTCAACTGTAATAACACAGAAAAATCTTTCGTCTATTTTGCCGAGTTCCTCTTCAATTTTTTGACAGATTTCGCGGTCTGTCTGCTTTAATCCGTGCGGAATAACCATATCAAAAATAAGATTTGTATGTTTCGGTCCGTCAACAACTCTGAAATCGTGAATTGTAAGTTCGGGGTTAATTTCAGTAACGGTTTTTGAGGTGATTTCCCGAAGTTCGTTAATTCTTTCGTCGTTGATGGCAATTGGATCCATGTGAATTGAGATAAGCATACTGAATTCGTTATAAATATCTCTTTCAATGGTGTCAATAACGTCGTGAATTTCCATAATATCGCCGTCTGACGGAACTTCCGCGTGAGCAGAGGCAAATCTGCAAGCGGGGCCGTAGTCGTGAATAATTAAATCGTGAACGCCGCAAACAGGGGAGTAAGACATGATTTTTTCAGTAATTTCTTTGACAAATTCTTCTTCGGGAGACCTACCGAGAATATCGCCGAGTGTATCCTTCAAAATACCGAAGCCCGCAATAAAAATAAACATTGAAACAACAACACCAAGGTAGCCGTCTATGTTAATTTTTGAAAATGCTGAAATGATAATGGAAATTGCGGCAACACCCGTTGCCAAACAGTCGCTGAAGCTGTCTTTCATTACGGCCATCATGGGCGCAGAGTTAATCTTTTTGCCGAGCTTTCTGTTGAAAAGTCCCAGCCAAAGCTTGCAAACAATACTGACAATAAGAATTGCAAGAGAAACAAAGCTGAATTCAACAGGTTCGGGGTGAATAATTTTAGAAACGGAGTTTTTGAACAACTCAATACCCATAAACAGAACGAAGAAGGATACAATAAATGCCGATATGTACTCAACTCTGCCGTGGCCGTAAGGATGGTCCTTATCGGCAGGCTTTGCAGAAATTTTAACACCCAAAAGCGCAACGATTGAAGAGCCGGCATCGGACAAGTTGTTGATTGCGTCAGCGGTAACGGAAATACTGCCGGAAATAATACCTGCAACGTATTTTGCGGCTGCAAGAATAAGGTTAAGCAAAATTCCCGTAATGCTTGCAAGTAAACCGTAAGAGGTTCTAACACTCTTGTCGGTAACTTTCTCACTGTCACGTACAAATAATCTTAAAAGTAAATCAGTCATTACTGTAACACTGCCTTTCCGTCAGATTCTAAAACTGCGACAATTCCGCCTCTTGCAATACTAAACCAAAGTTCTGCAATTTGTCTCGGAGATTTTTCAGGGTATTTAGTAAGCCAAGAATGTACAATTCCCATTCCGCCGTATTTGAAATATTCACAGATAATGTCATACTTTTCGTCTGAAAGATTCGGATATGCGGCACTGAATAATTCCAAGAATTTTCTACCTAAAAAATTGCCTGTTTCCCTCGCTAAAAACGAAGTGCGGTCAGAACAAAATAAAACTGTGCAAACGTCTGAATTTTGCTTAATAAAACTGCAAATATCAAAAAGAATTTCAATGGGTTCAGATTGTATTCGTTCAACGGTAACGTCACTTAAAAGAATGTTAAAATTATTGAAAATTTCGTTTTGAATACTCTCAACCAAACTGTCAATATCTTTATAGTGAAGGTAGAATGTACCTCTGTTAATATTTACTCTGTCGGTAAGCTCTTTAACAGAAATTTTGTCAATACTTTTTTCCTGAACAAGCTCCAAAAGGCTTTTTCTGATAAGCTTTTTTGTACGTATGACTCTGCTGTCATTTTCGTTAATCGCCATAGTTATCAGCCTCCCTTTCGATTACTGCATATAATACTACAACTATATCCATTATTCAACATAATTTTACTCTTTTTGTAAATTTAGTCAATTTTTCACAATAAATATTGTATAAATATATGTAGCAATATCCTGAAACTTGTGATACAATAGTAGATGTATATTTATTTGAGAATTCAGGTCTTAAAGAAAGAGAGTATAATTATGGCATTTATTGAATTCAACGACGTAGTAAAAACCTACAAAATGGGTGAAGTGGAAATAAAAGCAGTCGATAATATCAGCTTTCCCATTGAAAAAGGTGAGTTTGTTGTTATTGTAGGTCCCAGCGGCGCAGGTAAAACAACCGTGCTTAATATTCTGGGCGGAATGGACACTGCCACTTCCGGTACAATCACCGTTGACGGTGAGGATATTTCCAAATACAACGAAAAGGAACTTACACGTTACCGCCGTGACGATGTAGGATTTGTTTTTCAGTTTTATAACTTAATTCAAAATCTTACCGCTGTTGAAAATATTCAAATGGCTACGCAAATTTCAAAAAATCCCCTTGACGCAGAACAACTTTTGGGCGAGGTCGGTCTCGGCGCAAGGGCGGACAACTTTCCGTCACAGCTTTCAGGTGGTGAGCAACAGCGTGTTTCAATTGCACGCGCACTTGCTAAAAACCCGAAGCTTTTACTTTGTGACGAGCCCACAGGCGCCCTTGACTACATTACGGGTAAATCGATTCTTAAACTTTTGCAGGACACCTGCCGTGAAAAGGGAATGACGGTTATTGTTATCACACATAACTCGGCTTTAGCTCCCATGGCAGACAAAATAATAAAAATAAAAAACGGACAGGTTGACAAAATTCTTATCAATGCGCAGCCCACTCCCGTAGAACAGATTGAATGGTAAAGGAAACAGACAATGAGCAAATCACTTCGCAAAGATTTCTTCAGAGAAATAAAAAAGAGCTTGAGCCGTTTTATTTCCATAATGTTAATAGTAGCACTCGGCGTTGCCTTTTTTGCCGGTCTTCGTTCGTCAAGCCCTGCAATGAAAGATTCTGCCGATGCACAGTTTGATAAAGAAAATTTAATGGATATCAGAGTTGTGGGCACATTGGGGCTTACTGAAAATGACTTAAACACTATCCGTGAGATAAAAGGAATTAAGAAGGCAGAAGGCTCTTTCACCACCGACTTTGTTTGTCTTGCAAATTCCAAAGAGGTAGTAACAAAAGCTATTTCAATGCCGGACAGTATTAACGATATTAAGTGTACTGAGGGCAGATATCCCGAAAAGTATAATGAATGTCTTGCAAGCCGCGAGTTTTTAGACGAATCAGGTCTTAAAATCGGTGATTATATGACCCTTAGCACAGGTACATCTGATTCAGTATTTGACACGCTTGCCGCAGAAACATATACCATTGTCGGCGTTTGCAGTTCCGCATATTATCTTAACGGAAATATGGGTACCGCAACTGTGGGCGACGGTGTTGTTGACGGTTACGTCGTTATCCCCAAAGAGGCTTTTGCAACAACAATTTACACCTCAATTTACATAACGGTTGACGGTGCTCAAGAATTAAATTGTTTTAATGACGATTACACAGAGCTTATAGATAATATTTCAAAAGAGATCAGAGAAATTTCGGAAAAGCGCTGTGATGTACGCTACAGCGAAGTTCGTTCACAGACTGCCGAAATGCTCACAAAGGCAAGCAACGAATATAATGCTAAAAAAGCAGTTGCCGAAAATGAGCTTGCCGAAGCTTACCAACAGCTTCTTGACAGCGAAGAAGTGTTAAAAGCAAGTAAAGAACTTTTCGAGTCAAAGAAAAAAATGCTTGAAGATGCCGAAACCGAAATTCCCTTAAGCAAGCAAAGAATAGCTGAAGCAAAGCAGAATGTTGAAAAACTAAAAAAACTTCGTACTGCTGCAATTGCGAGTCAGGAAAAAGCCGAGAGTGAAGCACTTAAATATTACAACGATTGGAAGAAACTTGCGGAGAGCGGAGCTTCGGAAGAACAGTTGAAAGATGCAGAGGCAAAGTACAATACCATTGCCGCGCTGGCTGTTTTCTATAAAGAACAGGTTGCAGATTATGACAATAAAATTGCTTCTGCAACTAAAGAAATTGCAGACGGTGAAAAACTTATTCGTGAGGTTGAGTCTTCACTTGCAAATAAAGACCAGCTTCTTTCAGACACTGAAAAACAGCTTCAAGATGCAGAAATTCAGCTTCAGCGCGGTAAAGAACAGTACGAGATTTCAAGACAGGATGCGATTGCTGAATTTTCGGATGCAGAGCTTGAGCTTCGTGAGGCTGAAACACGGCTTAACAATATGGAAGTGCCCGAGTGGTATATTCTTGACAGGTCTTCCATTGAGTCTTACACAAGTTATACAACCGATGCGCAGAGTATTGGTGCGTTAGGCACTGTTTTCCCGCTTATTTTCTTTATTGTTGCCGCTCTTGTCTGCCTTACAACAATGACACGAATGGTTGAAGAACAAAGAACGCAAATCGGTACCCTTAAAGCTCTCGGTTACAGTAAACCGACGATCATTTCAAAATATATTCTCTATGCATTTTTGGCAAGCATAATCGGTAGTGTAATCGGTGTTCTTGCAGGTGAATTTACAATTCCGCGTCTTATCGTCAAGGCTTACAGTATGGCTTACTACAACTTGAAGGAAAGTATTGTAAGACTCAATGTTTACTATGCTGTTTTGGCATCTGCTTTGGCAACTCTCTGTACTTGTATTGCAGCGTTTGCAGCTTGCTATAAAGAACTTAAAAGTGCACCGTCAGACCTTATGCGTCCCGCATCTCCGAAAATCGGTAAACGAATTCTTTTGGAGCGCATCAGCTTTATTTGGGACAGACTTGACTTTACTCAGAAAGCGGCATGCCGCAACCTTTTACGTTATAAACGCCGTTTCTTTATGACCCTTTTCGGTGTTGGCGGTTGTATGGCACTTTTGCTTGTCGGCTTCGGTATTAACGATTCCGTTTCCTCAATGGTAAACAATCAGTACGGAAAAGTTTTTAAGTATGATGCATTAGTTTCCGTTGACAGTACTCTTACCCGTGCGGGCAGGCGTGCAATGCTATCCGACGTGCAGGATATTACAGATATTTCAGAGTCAATTCAGGCACACCGTTCAATCATTTATGCGGCAAACAATGCGGAAACGGTCGATGACCTCAAATATGCTTATTTGGTTGTTCCCGTTAATAATGACACGTTTGAAAACTTTGTTTCAATAAAGCCCCGAAAGGACCTTATAGATGAATTGGAGTTAGATGATGAGGGCGTAATTATTACTGAAAAATATGCAGAGCTTTTAGACGTTGACGTCGGTGATACAATTTTTATCCGTCAAAGCGAGTCAGATTCACTTTACAAAGAGGTAACAGTTAAGGGCATTACCGAAAACTACATATTTAACTATGTGTATATGAGCCGTTCACTTTATAATTATTTCTACGGCGGTGAACCTGACGGTAACGTTCTTATGATTAAACTTGCAGAGTCGGCAGATGATGAGCAGGTTGCGGAACGGCTGCTTAAAATCAAGGGTATAAATTCCGTAACTCTTAACGAAGAAACACTTAAAGACCTTAACAATATGATTGGCAGACTTACCTATATTATCTTACTGATGATATTGGCCGCTGCACTTTTGGCTTTCGTAGTAATTTACAATCTTAATAACATAAATATCAGCGAACGAAGAAGGGAACTTGCAACAATCAAGCTTTTGGGCTTTTATGACGGCGAAGTGGCAAGTTATGTTTACAGAGAAAATGTTGTACTTACGGTTCTGGGAACGCTGCTTGGTATCGCAATGGGTGTTGTCCTGCATAAGTTTGTAATGACAACCGTTGAAACTGATATTTATATGTTCGGAAGAAATCTTAATGTACTCAGCATTATAATTTCAGCAGTTCTTACAGTTGTATTCTCAATGCTTGTTAATGCGGTAATGTACTTTAAGCTTAAAAAGATTGATATGGTTGAATCGCTTAAGAGCGTAGAATAATTTTGAACTCAACTTTATGGGGGGTGACACCATGAGAATATTGTCCGAAGCGGAACGAATTTTTTCCATGGACTCAATTAAAAAAGAAATTGCTCTTTGGAAAGAAGAAGATTTAGAAAAAGATTTTCAAAACTATTTTGCATCGGTTAACAGCAGAGTTGTTCTTGTTCTTTTGCCTGCGACGTTTCTTATGGGACTGACTGCATATATTATCGGAATTCTCTTTGAAAAATATAATATTCATGATGTGGGAGTTCCCATGCTCTCTTGTTATATAGCACTTTGTGTTTTATCGGTAATATTTTATTTTTCTTTATTGTATTTAGCCAAAAGGCATTCAAATAACAGCCAACTTATTCTTAACATAATCAACATTATGGTTTTAGTTGTTGACGTGTGGATGCTTTTAATTGTTAATTACAGCAGTTCAATGCTCGGTTCCGTAATTGTTTATGCAACTACTGTTTCAGTGGTTACGCAGGCACTGTACTTAAGTCCAAGATTTTCTGCTGTTTGTATTTTCGGAAGTATGACTGTGTACGGATTGATGAAAATTTTTGACGGAGAAGACAGTGAGTTTGAAACTGATGCAATTTTGGGAATAGTAATAATGTCGGTTTTGTGGTATATGGTGTCGTATCTTCGCTATTATAACCGCTGCAGAGCAGTTTACAATGAAAAAATAATTTTTGCACAGAATGAACGTCTTGACGATATTATAAATGAACTTAAAGAGAATGAGAAAAAACTCAGCGAGGCAAATGAAAACCTTGAAAAAGCCTATGTTACAGACCGACTCACGGGAGTATACAACCGTTGGTATTGGGAAAAATTTGTCGGGGTGTTTGCAGAAGACAGCATTAAAAACAAAACTCCTGTTTCTGCAATAATGCTTGACCTTGATAATTTTAAGCAGATAAACGATACGTACGGTCACGGGATGGGTGACGATTGTCTTGTGGGAGTGTCACAGGTTATTAAAAATGCTGTTAAGGACCTTGATAATACAGAGGTTTTCCGCATGGGAGGAGAGGAATTTGTAATAGTATGCCCTGTGTTGGATAAAGCGGGCGTTTTAACTTTAGCAAACGAAATCCTTAAGGAAATTACTAATATAAAAATACCGGGACTTAACACAATGCTTACCGCAAGTATCGGTGTGCATATTTCAAACATTCAAAGTGAAGACGACATTAATTTGCTGATTACAAAAGCAGACATGGAAATGTATAAAGCAAAAACGGGCGGTAAAAACAGAATTTCTTTTTCTTTCACATAACAGGAGGTTTTTATGTATCAGCTTGAAAAACCCGCAGCAGGGGACAAGATTGCAAAAATTGTTACCAATATGGGTGAAATTAAAATTAAACTTTTTCCGGAATATGCGCCGAAAGCAGTTGAGAATTTCGTAACTCATGCAAAAGAGGGTTATTATAACGGTCTTATTTTTCACAGAGTTATCAATGACTTTATGATTCAGGGCGGTGACCCGAACGGTACGGGTACCGGCGGAGAAAGCATTTGGGGAGAGCCCTTTGAAGATGAATTTTCACCCGAACTGCATAACCTTCGCGGTGCTCTTTCAATGGCAAACGCAGGCCCCGGCACTAACGGCAGTCAGTTCTTTATTGTTCAGGCTCCGAAGGTATCGGAGGATATGCTTGAACAAATGAGAATGGCAAATGAAAAGTATTTTCCTACCGAGTGCATTGAGGCTTATGAGAATTTGGGCGGTACTCCGTGGCTCGATTATCACCACACGGTTTTCGGTCAGGTTTTTGAGGGTATGGAAACAGTTGACGATATAGCAAAAGTTTCTGCCGACTATTTTACCAACAAGCCGAAAACAGATGTAATTATCAAAACAATTACTATCGAAGAATAAGGAATTGATATGCTTTTTCAGGATATTACAATAGTAAATCAAGACTTTGAAATTGAAAAGAATATGTATGTCGGAGTTAAGAGCGACAAAATTGTTTATGTGGGGAAAGAGAAACCGAAGGAAGATTTCGGCGAAATATTTGACGGTAACAGAAAAGTCCTTTTACCCGGTTTTGTCAATGCTCACACTCACTCACCCATGACTCTTCTTCGCGGTTATGCTGAAAATTTACCCCTTGACCGCTGGCTCAACGAAAAGGTTTTTCCATTTGAAGACAGGTTAAACTCCGAGCGAGCTTATTTTGGCACAATGCTCTCTGTTGCCGAAATGCTTGCAAGCGGTACAACGTCTTTTTCGGATATGTACTTTTTTCAGGAGGGGGTTATGAGAGGAGCAAAGGACTCTCACGCTAAAATTAACTTCAGCCGTTCAATAGTTTCTTTTTCTGATGTTAATTTCTTTGAAGATGCACGGGTTTCTGAGGCTCTTGAGGCGGTCGAGAAATATCATAATACCGAAAACGGAAAGATTAAGGTTGATATGGCTCTGCACGCTGAATATACCAACACTTTGTCAATGATTGAACAGTTCGGCGCATACACAAAGGGCAAAGGGCTTGTAAATCATATTCATGTATCCGAAACAAAATCAGAGCACGAAAACTGCAAAAAGAAATACGGGAAAACTCCTACGCAGGTCTTTTCAGATGCAGGTGTACTTGATTCACCGACTGTTTTTGCTCATGGCATTTGGCTTGAAGAGAGTGACAGAGAAATCATTAAAAATAAGGGCGTTACCGTGGTTCATTGCCCTGCAAGCAACCTTAAACTGGGCAGCGGTATTTGCGATACTCATACACTTTCGGAAATGGGAATCAACGTGGCAATCGGCACTGACTCCGCCTCAAGCAACAACGGACTTGATATGCTTCGGGAAATGTACTTGGCGGCACTTTTGCCAAAAGGGATATCGGGCAGGGCAGATATTATGTTCCCGAAAGAAATTATTAAAATGGCAACCGTAAACGGTGCAAAAGCTCAAGGCAGGTTTGATACCGGCATAATAAAAGAGGGCTATAAGGCCGACCTTACGGTTATTGATATGGACAAGCCTAATCTTTACCCTGATTTTGACATTTTAAGCAATATTGTTTATTCTGCTGAAAAGTCAGATGTTGTTCTTACAATGGTTGAGGGTGAAGTTCTTTATAAAAACGGCGAATTTACAACAGTTGACGTTGAAAAAATCGGATATGAAGTCAGCAGAATCGTAAGAGAAGTTGTCAGCGAGGTGCAAAATGGTTGAGAGGGCTTCGGAATTTATTAAATCAAAAATACAGGGCGAATACAAAATCGGTATAATCTGCGGCAGCGGTCTCAGCGGACTGTGTAACAAGGTGGAAAATCCTGTTTTTGTAAATTATGCGGATATACCCGGTTTTCCTGTTTCAACAGCACCCGGTCATATAGGAAGATTTGTTTTCGGTACGCTCTCGGGCAAAAAGGTTGTTTGTATGCAGGGCAGAGTGCATTATTATGAGGGCTATTCTCCCGAAAGTATAATCACACCCATTCGCGTTATGAAACTTTTAGGCGTTGAAAAACTAATCGTAACAAATGCCGCCGGCGGAATTAACGAGTCGTTTAATGTGGGTGATATTATGATGATAACTGACCATATTAACTTTACGGGTGTTAACCCGCTTGTCGGTAAAAATGACGGAAACTTCGGCGTAAGATTTCCCGATATGTCATTTGCATATTCACCAAAATTGCGAGAAACGGCAAAAAAATCTGCTGAGAAAATCGGACTTACTCTTCGTGAGGGTGTTTACATCGGTTGTTCCGGTCCGTCTTATGAAACTCCTGCGGAAATTCGTGCTTTCAGAGTGCTTGGAGCAGACACAGTGGGTATGTCAACCGTAATGGAAGTAATAGCCGCAAACCATTGTAATATGGAGGTTCTCGGCTTTTCTCTTGTTGCCAATAAAGCGGCGGGAATGTCAGGCGAGAGGCTGACTGAAGAAGAAGTTATTGAAATCGGAAACAAAACAGCAAATGTTATGCAAGCACTGGTTGCAAATATCGTAGGTGAAATTTGATGAGTTTTCTGAACGGCGATACGGTAGGCTATGACACCGAAAACAATAAAGCCGTGTTTATTGACCAAACACTTCTTCCGTCAAAATATGAGGAAGTTTTTACTGACAGCTACACCGAAATGTATGACGCAGTTAAAACCTTAAAGGTTAGAGGGGCGCCTGCAATCGGTGTTTTTGCAGGTATTTGCGTTGCAGTTTTAATAAACAAATTAAAAACTAATGATAAAGAGGAAATAATAAAAGAACTTGATTTTATCTGTAATGATTTTGAAAAATGCAGACCCACCGCAGTAAATCTTAGGTGGGCATTACATAAAATGTTTGACGAGGGTAAAAACAGCGAGCCCGCAAAAATTAAAGACAATCTTAAAAATCTTGCGCTTAAAATGATAGATGACGACATTGCCGTTTGCAGAAAAATCGGCGAATACGGAGCAGAACTTTTGAAAGATAAAAACAGCGTATTAACTCATTGTAACGCAGGCCGCCTTGCTGCTGTCAGGTACGGTACTGCTTTGGCACCGATTTATATTGCAAAGGAACAGGGACATAATATCAGAGTTTTTGCTGATGAAACAAGACCTCTTTTACAGGGCGCAAGGCTTACCTCCTTTGAACTTTGCGATGCAGGAATTGACACAACCTTAATTTGTGATAACACAGCTTCAGCCGTAATGGCGAGGGGGCTCATTGATGCTGTTTTGGTCGGTTGTGACAGAGTCGCAAAAAACGGTGACACTGCCAACAAAATCGGCACTTCGGCTGTTGCCGTTCTTGCAAAGCATTACGGAATACCCTTTTATGTTTGTATGCCATTTTCCACATTCGACTTTTCTCTTGAAAACGGCTCTCAAATTATAATTGAAGAGCGAGAGGGGCTTGAAGTAACAGATTATTGGTACAAAGAAAGAATGGCTCCGGGAAAAGTTAAAACAATGAACTTAGCGTTTGATGTTACGGAAGCGTCACTTATCACCGCTTTCATAACTGAAAAAGGTGTAATAAAACCGTCGGAAATTAAAAAATATATGTCTATTTAATAAGGTGATGAAGATGAAAAAATTTCTTGACTCAAAAACAGTAAAAAAAGATGTTGGTGAGGAAACCTATCTTACCTGGCGCGAAACAATTTCTTATGCTCTGGGCAGAGGTGCACAGGGAATGTTTACTTCAATGACAGGCTCAAAATATCTTAACTATTTTCTTACGAACGTTCTTTTTTCAAGGTTCTCTGACCCAATGGGACTTGCGTCTAAAATCAGGCTTTACTGCGGAATTTTTGACGCCATAAATGACCCGATGATGGGTATTATTGTTGACAAAACAAGAACAAAAGAAGGACAGATGAGGCCGTATATCCGCCGCGCCCCTTGGTTCATTGCCCTTGTTATGATTTTGTTCTTCCTGGGTATTCCCAACGGTATGCCTGATTGGGCGTGCATTGCATGGACAACATTTCTCTTTATCGGTCTTGACGTTACATACACAGCCTTTGACATTCCGATGGGTGCGCTTGCGTTTGCAATTACGCCGAACGGAATTGAAAGAACAAAGCTTTACGGCGTTTCGTCAATCGTCCGTTCTGTTTCAGGAGTTTTACCGGGACTTTTTGTTGCTTGTGCAGGCTGGCTTCCGTATTTTAACACCCACACCGCAAAAGCATATCTTACCGGCGGCATTGTTTCAGCTATCGGTATAATTGTCTTTACAAGATTTACATACAAAAACACACAGGAAAGAACTGTGCACCATGAGGAAGCTCCTTCAGTTGCGGAATGTTTCAAGCTTCTTTTCAAAAACAGACCTCTTCTTATGCTGTTCTTGGCAAATATGTTCTTCCTTGTCGTAAAGGTGACCAATCAAATTTCATTCTATTTTGTTGCAGACCTTATGTTTACTACAAAATACAATGTTTTCATTGATATTATTACTTTCCCCGGCTTCCTTATTGCCGGAATAGGCGTGCCGAAGCTTGTTGAAAAACTCGGTGAAAAATCTGACCCGAGAAAGTTTTACAGAACTTGCTGTGTGCTTGCAATAGTTCTTCACGTGCTTTTCTATATAACTTGTTATAACGGTTACATAAACAAGCCTGCCGGTGCGGTGGTTTCATTGCCAATCGGTATTCTTACCGTTATTTTCACAGGGCTTACCGCCATTCCCCTTGAGTGTAAAAACCTTATGCAAAAGGAAATGGAAGCAGAAACGGTTGACTATGTTGAGTGGAAAACAGGCACTCGTGTTGAGGGCGTAATGCTTTCAATTATGTCATTTACAGGTAAAATCGAAAACTCCGTTTCATCAGCAATCGGTCTAGCAATTCTTTCCTACACGGGTTATGTTGCACACACAGAGGGCTCAATGATTCAAAATGCCGCAACCAACAAGGCTCTTTTCTTTATGACTGCTCTTTTGCCTGCAATCGGCTACGCTTTAATGCTTATTCCTATGGCTTTTTATAATATTTCAGGTAAAAATCATCATATTATGATAGAAGAACTCAAAATGAGACACGAAACCGCTAACGCAATTGACAAAGATTAAATATTTGATATAATAACCTCTACGGTACCCAAAATCATAGATTTTGACCGTTACGAGAACATTGTTTCATAGCGTTCGGCGACTTTCTGCCTCACACTTAATGAAATAATAACCTCTACGGTGCCCAAAATCATAGATTTTGACCGTTACGAGAACATTGTTTCATAGCGTTCGGCGACTTTCCCGCCTCACACTTATGAAATAATAACCTCACGAAATAGTTACTAAATCAAAGATTTAGACTATTTCGGAGAAC
>CAMFPJ010000007.1 GCA_945971755.1 uncultured Clostridia bacterium | reverse complement strand
TGATTTCGTTTTGTTTCGTGAGGTTATTATACCACCAATTTCTCTTATGTCAACACAAAAAAAGACCCGTGAAAACACGGGTCGGTATTTTTGCATTATTCGGCTTCAGTAAGTGAATAGGCATACGTATCTGCAATACTCTGAACCTCACGAGTTGAAATCACACCGTCAATGTCAATGCAATCTGCTCTTTGAAGGTTAACCTTTTCTAAGGTGTCACGCTCAAGTGAGTGGCGAAGAGCAAGTCTTGCGTCGATTAAATCAATGTCGCCGTCCATATCAACGTCACCGTATTGATAAAGATAAGCTGCAAGGTAATCAGCGTCAGCATTATAATAAAGGAACTGGGGATAAAGACAGTCAGACTCAATAGTACATTGATTTTTAGATGTCAATAACCAAGCATAAAACGGCCCGTTTCCGTATTGAGTAAACTTAACGTGTTCCATATTTTTAATGAACCATGTACATTCGGGAAGCCAGCAAGTTGAAGCATCAATTACGTTATCGGGAGATATGTGATTATGGCCGTCATCAATAGCCTGAACATAATCCTCACCAAGAGTTTCACCTCTTAATGCAACTGTTGCATACGCACTTGTATGAACGGTTTCAATAACCTGGTCAGAGTTCCACTTGCTTGCAGGAGTAACAGGTGCAATTTGCTTATTGTAATTTGAAACAATAAAGAAATTTCTGTTTGCGTCATTGTAATACTCTGTGCAACGGTCTTTCATTGTACCCTGAACGTCATTATGATATAAATTGATTTTATCAATAAAGGTACTGCTTGCGATTGTCGGTGAGACACCGTCACTGTCAAATGCCGAATTGTAGAACATATAATTCAATGCTTCGTCATATCTGCTTGCATCAACAAAAGACCACATTCCCGCATAAAGTCCGAAATAAGGAATAAACAATTCTTTGTAAAGTCTGTCTCTGTATTCACCTGCCTGAAGAAGCGGTGCAACCTTTTCAAGTACCTTATCAAATAATTCCGTATATTTCAAAAGCTTGCCTAAGTCGTCATCAGGATTACCATTAATAAGTTGAACAATAATGTCAACAAGTCCGTCTGCATCCACCTCTAAGTTACCGCAGAAAAGTTCTGTGACCATTTCAAGACCGGTAAATGCACCGGATAACATTGCAATATTCTGAATGTCACCCTTGCCGTATTTTGCTAAATACGCCTGCACCATACATGTACCCATACTCTGACCGTCAATGCTGACTTTTGAATGGCCTGTTGTTGCCTTAACAGACTGGATGAATGCGTTTAAGTCATCTGCAACATCCATAGGACTTCTGCGCCAGTCGTAAGAAAAAATGAATGTATGGTCACCGCCGATTTCATCAGCTATTGCCATTGAAAGCTGGTCTTGACCGTCTTCACGAATGTAATAGTCATAACTTTCGGCGTTTTCCTCGGTATAATGAGCTACTTTAACAGTGCTGTCAACAGAATCGCCGTTTTCGTCGCACTTAATCGGGTCAAAAATCTGCTGTGCTGCAGGAATGACTGCGTCAAGCAAGGCATCCACATTATCATCGGCAAGAAATTGTACAAGAACCGGAATGCAGGGAAGAACAGCATTCATAATTGCTTCCGTTTCGGGAGCAAAAACCTGTGTACCCTCGCCGTTAACAAGAGGAACGTGACCGAATCCTACAACCGAAACAACCGGAGCGTTGCCGCAGTTACAGGTGTTTCCTGCTGCAAAGCACGGAACCAACAAAGAAAACATCATTACTATGCTTAGGATAACACAAATTGATTTTCTTTTCATTTTCAAACATCCTTTCAAAAAGGTATATAACAAGAATATTGTATCACACCGCATTTCATAAATCAATATATAGCTTATACAAAATCAGAAGACTGTTTCTATCACTTTTTCCGATATTTCAGGTGAATAACGCCAATGAGAAATGTGCTCTCCGTCATAGAAATATTTAAGCGGAGCTTGGTTGTTTTCAGGCGGAAAGGTATCAACAATCGCAAGTTTAATTTTCATTTTTGCCGGATTAACGCTCTTAATGTAAACGCTTGCCGCATCTCCTGCCCTAACATTTTCCGAATACTCTGCAAGCCCCGCAAGATTCGGTGCAAGTTCAATGAATACTCCGTATTTTTCAACCGAACGTATAATACCTCCTACGGTTTGCCCTGCCGAGAAGCGCTCCGCATTCTCCTCCCACGTGCCCAAAAGTTCTTTAAGAGATAATGTTACTCTGCCGTTTTCATCAATTGACTTAACAATCGCTTTAATCAGCGTGTTCACTGCGAAACGTGTTTCGGGATGCGGTATTCTTGACACGGAAATGCTGTCAATGGGCAAAAGAGCCGAAATACCGCAGCCAATGTCGCAAAACGAGCCGTAACTTTCGTTGTGGGTAACTCTTGCCGAGACTATATCCCCCGGTGTAAGAGCGGAAATGTAATTCTCCATACACTCCTCCTGTACGGCTTTTCTTGACAATATTGCCGTGCGAATTCCGAATTCATCGTCAAAAAAATCTGTTATTTTGAATGAAACAGGCTTGTTAACCCGTGAAACTATCGCTATATCTCTTGTTGTTCCCTCGGCTATACCGACGGCACATTCGTTTCTTGGAATAATTCCCTCTATTCCGCCTAAATCAACGTGCAAATTGTGTTCCCCGTCACAAAGTGTTGCTTTTGCTTCTAAAATTCTGCCCTCAAAAAAGCTTTCTCTCAAATTGGGCATTGACGATATGTACCGTTTGTTTTGCTTGGTGTCATAAATTACACCTTCGGGATAATACTTTTTCATATCTCTCACCTTTATTTTTATAGTTTGTAAAAGATATGATTGAAATGCGGAAAATATTATAGTTCATTTGATGAATTGCATCGTTGGTGCATTGCGTTATGGTATGGCGCCGTTACCTACGCAACTATATCCCCCATAAACATTATTGATATTATACTTAATTTGTGGTATAATAAGGAAGAATATGGGAACGGAGGCGCAAAAATGGATATACATGTTAATGACGAGCTTTTTATGAAAAAGGCTCACCCCTGCGGCGGCAACGAATTTACAGTTTTGCGTGTCGGTATGGATTTTCGTATCCACTGCAAAAAATGCGGCAGAGAAGTTATGGTGCCTCGCCAGAAAATTGAGAGAAACATTAAAAAAGTTATACGTGAAGGAGAAGAAGTAGATGCTTGATAAACTCTCCGGTATTGAAGAACGGTTTGAAAAAATAAATGAACAGCTCTGCCTGCCTGAAACAGTTAGCGACCAGGAAAAATACACTCGCCTTATGAAAGAGCTTCGCTCACTTACTCCTGTTGTTGAAAAGTACAGAGAGTACAAGAAAATTGCGGAAACTCTGAATGAAAGCAAAGAGCTTTTAGAGGCAGGCGGGCTTGACAAAGATTTCAGAGAGCTTGTTCAGGAAGAATTTGAACAGGCAAAGACGGATATTGAAACGGCTACGGAAGAACTTAAAATTTTACTTCTTCCCCGTGACCCTAATGATGACAAAAACGTTATTGTTGAAATTCGCGGCGGTGCAGGCGGTGAAGAAGCCGCACTTTTTGCAAATTCCCTTTTCAGAATGTACTCAATGTACGCTGAGAGAAAGGGTTTTAAGACGGAAATATTATCCGAAAACCCCACGGAGCTGGGCGGATACAAAGAAATTGTTTTCAGTGTTGAGGGCGACGGTGCATATTCCCGCTTTAAGTTTGAAAGCGGTGTTCACCGTGTTCAAAGAGTTCCCGAAACGGAAAGTCAGGGCAGAATTCAAACCTCAACGGTTACGGTTGCAGTTCTTCCCGAGGCAGAAGATGTTGATTTTGAGCTTAACCCTGCCGACCTTCAAATTGATGTATTCCGTTCATCCGGTGCAGGCGGACAAAAGGTTAACAAGACCTCATCTGCAATTCGTGTAACTCACCTGCCAACAGGTATGGTTGTTGAGTGTCAGGACGAGAGAAGCCAATACAAAAACAAAGACAAAGCCCTTAAAGTGCTTCGCTCAAGACTTCTTGAAATTGAACAGGCAAAGCATGATGCAGAAATTGCGGGAACAAGAAAAGCACAGGTTGGCACAGGCGACCGAAGTGAGAGAATAAGAACCTACAACTTCCCGCAGGGCAGAGTTTCCGACCACAGAATCGGTCTTACGCTTTACAAAATTGACGCCATTATGAACGGTGACATTGACGAAATTATCGACGCTCTTATTACAGCTGATACCGCAGAAAAGCTAAAAGCGGAGGAATAAGTTATGACTATCTCCAAATTTGAAAAGTTCATAATTAAGCATACGGAAATTACATGCATAGTGATTGTAATTATTCTGATTTTGCTCAAAAGTATTTTAATGAAACATGATTTTAATTTTATAAATACAATTCCGATAGTAGCAATTTTTGTTTTTGCTGAGGGTCTTTGTATTTTTGTTACAAGCAATATAAGAAATCGAATGAATAACTTTTACAGCACAGACTTAAATCCCGACGCTTCAATTTTGATTTTGAATCAATATTTGGATATTACTAAAAAGGACAATGATATTTACAGCAAAATCAATTATTACTTTGACCTTATGACATATTATTCGGCAAAAGGTGAATACGAACCTGTTATTGACCTTTGCACAAAAATCAGGCGTGATTATTTCAAAAAGAAAATCGAAAAATCTTATGATTTATCATTAAGACTTTTTTTAGCCCACGCTTACCTTAACCGCAGAGAGAAATTTTTATACGACAAAGAAATTGAATATGTTCGTGAAGAAATGAGTAAGACGAAACTCACAAAGCATATTATTGCTCATCAATTTACTGAAGTCAGGCTTTTAGAGGAGTCCCTTTACCACGGAAACGACCCGAAATTTGAAACAAAAGTGTTTGATTTTCTTTACGAAAAAAATTCTAAGGGAAAACAGAAAAATAAAAAGCCGTCAAACATTCAGTTAATTTCTGCTTACGGCTTACTCTTAAACTATTATAAACTTAACGAAGAAGTACAAAAGGCAACTGAATATGCTAATAAAATCATCGGAATGGGCAACGAGCAATTAGCAGTTTACCGTGCCGCAAAGGAATATTTAGACAATGCAAACAAGGGTAATTGACATAAGGACAAACAAAAATGAAGCACTCGAAGAGGCTTCTGAATTACTAAAAAGCGGTGAAGTTGTAGGTATTCCCACCGAAACCGTTTACGGACTTGCGGCAAACGCTTTAGATGAAGAAGCAGTAAAGAAAATATACATAGCAAAGGGCAGGCCTTCTGACAACCCGTTAATTGTTCACATCAGTGACATTTCAGAGCTTTCACCCCTTGTTAAAGAGATTCCCGAAAAGGTAAAAGTTATGGCTTCTGCTTTTTGGCCGGGTCCGCTTACTATGATTATGAAAAAAAGTGACGTTATTCCGTCAGTCACTTCGGGCGGACTCAGTACAGTTGCAATTCGTATGCCTGAAAATGAATATGCAAGGGCAATTATTAAGTCGGCTGGAGTGCCTTTAGCCGCCCCCAGTGCTAATCTTTCAGGCAGCCCGAGCCCTACCAATGCAAAATATGTTTTTGATGATATGAACGGCAGAATTCCGCTTATTATTGACGGCGGCGCATCTAAAATCGGTGTTGAATCTACTGTAATTACCTTTGCGACGGAAATTCCCACAGTTCTGCGACCGGGTGGCGTAACAGTAGAGGAAATTCGTGAAACAATCGGCGAAATAAAGGTTGCCGATGCAGTTCTCCACGACCTAAAAGAAGGTGAAACTGCCGCTTCCCCGGGCATGAAGTACAAGCACTACGCCCCAAAAGCCAATATTACAATTCTTAAAGGTAGTTTAGAAAAGTATATTGAATATACAAGCGGCAAAGACTTTTTCGCACTTGTTTTTGAGGGCGAAGAAAAGTTTTTTAAGAATGCCGTTACTTACGGAAAAGCAAATGACGGTCTTTCCGAGGCCGGCAGACTGTTTGATGCACTTAGAGAGCTTGATGAAATGGGCGCAAAAACAGTTTTTGCACGTTGTCCGGAGCTTACAGGTGTGGGTCTTGCTGTTTACAACAGACTTATTCGCTCCGCAGGGTTTAATATCATTGAATTATAATTATATATAGGTGACAAAATGTTAATTTTAGGTCTTACAGGTCAAACGGGTGCAGGTAAATCTACCGTATCTAAAATTTTAGAAAAATACGGTTGCTACCACATTGACGCCGATTTAGTTGCACGGGAAACCATTGACAGTGACGAAAAAGTAAAAGCCGAACTAAAAAACAGATTTGGTGATGATGTAATCGGAAATGACGGAAAAGTTAACCGAAAATTGCTCGGAGCAAAAGCTTTTGCCGACCCTCAAAGCACACTTGACTTAAATTCCATCACCCACCCTGCCGTTAACAAAAAAGTTCAAAGCATTATTGCAAAAAAAGAGCAGGAAAATGTTAAAGCAGTGATTATTGATGCCATTGCGCTCTTTGAAAGCGGTGAAGACAAACTTTGCGATTACACCGTTTCGGTTATTGCACCGAAAGATATTCGGCTTAAAAGAATTACTGCCCGTGATAGCATTTCCGAAGAAAAAGCACTTGAGCGAATCAACGCTCAAAAAGACGAAGAATTTTTCTCGGTTAATTCGGACTACATAATCAAGAATTATGAGCCGTTTAACATATACGAAGAAACAGAGCGTTTAGCTCTGAAACTTAAACTCACACAAAAATCTTAAAGGAGTAAAAATATTATGAGTGAAGAAAAAAACGTAATCAAAGAACTTAAAGATGAACTTTTTTACTCGCCTAAGCACGCTTCGGAGATTATTTCCGAGGACGAAGTAAAAAAGGCAGACGAATTTGCCGAAGGATACAAATATTACATGGACCACGGTAAAACAGAGCGTGAATCGGTGGAATACTTTGTTGAAAAAGCAAAGAGCCTCGGGTTTACCGAATTTAACAGAAAATCAAACTACAAACCGGGCGACAAGGTTTACTATAACAACAGAGGCAAATCTGTTATCCTTTGCGTATTCGGAACAAGACCTATTTGTGACGGTGTTAAAATCTCTGCCGCTCACCTTGACTCACCCCGTCTTGACTTAAAGCCTAATCCGCTTTATGAGGACACAGAACTTGCTTATTTCAAGACGCATTACTACGGCGGTATTAAGAAATATCAGTGGACCGCAATTCCGCTTGCACTTCACGGCGTTATTGTTAAGGCAAACGGTGAAAGCGTAAAGGTATGTATCGGTGAAGATGACGGAGACCCGCAGTTTGTTATAACAGACCTTCTTCCTCACTTAGCTGCCGAACAAATGAAGCGCACAATGGCTGAGGGTATTAAGGGTGAAAACCTTAATATTCTTATCGGCTCACGTCCTTTCTCAAAAGACGAGGGCAGCGAAAAGGTTAAGCTTAACGTAATTAAACTATTAAGTGAAAAATACGGCATTACGGAAAGTGATTTCCTCTCAGCAGAGCTTGAGGTTGTTCCTGCATTCAAGGCTCGCGACATCGGCTTTGACAGAAGCCTTATCGGTGCTTACGGTCACGACGATAAAGTTTGTGCATACCCTGCTGCAGAGGCAATTTTCGCAGTAGAAAACCCCTCTTACACACTTCTTACGGTTCTTACCGACAAAGAGGAAACCGGTTCTGACGGTAACACGGGCCTTAACTCTTCTTATCTTAAATATTTCATTTCAGACCTTGCCAGAATGGGCGGAGAAGAGCCTTGGAGAGTTTTGAGCGCATCCGAATGCCTTTCGGCAGACGTTAATGCGGCGCTTGACCCGATTTTCGCAGACGTCAGCGAACCTATGAACGCATCATTCGTTAACCGCGGAGTTGTTATTACAAAATACACAGGTGCTCGCGGAAAGGGCGGAACAAGCGACGCTTCCGCTGAATTTATGGGAAAAATTCGCAGAATGCTTGACAAAGAAAATGTTGTTTGGCAGATAGGAGAACTCGGCAAGGTTGATATCGGAGGCGGCGGAACAGTAGCTATGTACGTTGCAAACCTTGACATTGACGTAGTAGATTTAGGTGTTCCGGTTCTTTCAATGCACGCTCCCTTTGAAGTTATTTCAAAGCTTGACCTTTACATGGCTTTCCGTGCATTCAAAGCATTCTTTGAGCAGAAGTAAGTTAATAAAAAGGCACTGTCGGTTTTTTGCCGACAGTGTTTTTTTATATAAACAGCGGTTGGTTTTGTTTGCCCGCAGTCAAAACAGATTCCAGTGTTTCGGGTATTTGCTCAAAATTTGCAACTATTGAATTAGGTTTTCCTATGCAGTCATCCTGTTTCATCGGAACAAAATAAATATTTTTACAATTCATTAAAAGACCTATGTTCTTGGCTGAACTGCCCAATGCATCGTTTGTGGAAACCGCAATAATTACAGGTCGTTCATTTCGAAGATGCGCCTTTGCTGAAAGTGTTACCGATGTATCGGTTATTCCGTTTGCCATTTTCCCCAGCGTGTTGCCTGTGCAAGGAGCAATAATGAGCGCTTCCAAAAGCTTTTTAGGGCCGATTGGCTCTGCATCTTTTATTGTATGAATAATTTTCCTGCCGGTTTTATTTTCTATTCGATGTATAAAATCTTCTGCTTTTCCGAAGCGGGTATCTGTTGTGTAGGAAACGCCTGACATTATGGGAACGACATCAAACCCCAAGTCGCAAAGCGTTTCAATTTGCGGGATAACACGCGAGAATGTACAGAACGAACCGCACATGGCGAACCCCACAGTCGCTTTACTCATCCGTGTTCCTCCTTTTGAAGAATTTTCATTATCTTCTTTCCGATTAGCTCCCCTGCCGTTTTTGCCGTGTACTTTCCGGGAAGTCCCGGAGCTTTTATCACATTAACCGAGTGCTTCTCTGCGCTTTTTTCATCAACGCCGAAAGGTGACGATGCAAGTTCAATTATTTTACAGTCCGGTTTAACGCTTTTCAAAACTTTCTCATCAATTACTTTTTGAGGCACAGTGTTGATAATAATATCAAACGAGTCTGCATATTTTGAAAGTTCGTTAAATTTTTCCGCTTTGCAGCCGTGAAGCTTTGCGTTTGCAATGGCATCGGCACTTCTTGCAAACACCGTAACATCGCAGGATAACGCTTTAAGAACAAAAGAAACCTCCCGACCGACTCTGCCAAATCCGGTGATCGCAAATTTACCCTCGGGAATAGCAAAGTCAATATGTTCAAGTATTATTTTAAGAGTGCCGAACGCCGTAAGATAGGCATTTAAGTCTATAAACTCACTGTCGTAATAATCGTAAAAGGGAATATTTTTTTCGTTTAACATAATTTTGAAATCTTCGGGAAACATTCCGCCGAAGACAACGTTAGTTTCATTTAGTAAACCAACCAATCTTGAAAACAGAAGCTCTCTTTTTGAAAAAGGCATAAACACAGTTTTTCCTGTTTTACTGACAGGCAACGGCAAAATTATTACGGTATTGGGAGTAATCAGTGTCTTTAATCTTTCGGAAGTATCGTCCCAGTCGTAAAGACCGTAAGACTGTGCACCGTAACCGAGCGAGGCAATATACTCTTTAAGAAATTTCTGACGCTTATCCCCGCCGATGATAACAAAATTTGTATTTTTCACCTTTTTCTCCCCTTTCATCTTGCAATATCATTCTATGATTTTGAGAAAATTTGGTGATTAGGTCTTTTAATTTCCAAAAAGTTGCAATATAATATAGATAAATAAAAATTAAGTAGGTTTTGAGTTATGGCAAACATCTCAGAAGTATTGAAAAATTCAAAAAGAATACATTTTATCGGAATCGGCGGCAGCGGTATGTGCCCGCTTGCTGAAATTCTTCACGCAAAGGGTTATTCTCTTCAGGGTTCTGACAACAATGAAAGTTCAATCGTTGAACGTATTCGCAAAATGGGTATTCCCGTTATGATGGGTCAGAAAGCCGAAAACATAAAGAGTGCCGATATGATAGTCTATTCAGCCGCTATTCAGCGTGGCAACCCCGAGCTTGAAGCGGCACTGGCAAGTGATATTCCCACATTTACCCGTGCAGAGCTTTTCGGAGAGGTTACGAAACATTTCCGAAACTGCATTGGAATCTGCGGCACACACGGTAAAACCACCACAACTTCAATGACAGTGCAGACAATGCTGGGTGCAGGGCTTGACCCGTCGGCGGTTATCGGCGGCAAACTTCCGCTTACCAACAGTTACGGCAGAGTAGGCAAAACGGAAACTATTGTCTGCGAGGCTTGTGAATACGTTGATACATTCCTGCATCTTTTCCCAAATGTTTCGGTTATTCTCAACATTGACGAAGACCACATGGAATATTTCAAAACTCTTGATAACCTTATTTTAAGCTTCAGAAAATTTGCTTTACTTGCAAAAAGTGCAGTAATTTATAACGGCGATGATATGAATACGCTCAAAGCAGTTGAGGGAATTACCGGTAAAGATATGATTTCCTTCGGATTTAGCAATAAAAATGATTACTACGCTGAAAATATTGAGGAAATAAACGGTGCTTACACTCGTTTTGACGTTATGCACAAGGGTGAAAAGCTGGGCACAATTTCACTTTCCGTTCCCGGAAAGCACAATATTCTCAACGCTTTGGCAGCGGTTGCAAGTGCTGTTTATTCAGGTGCAAAATTTGAAGATTGCATTAAAGGACTTGAAGAATTCAAGGGTGCAGGCAGAAGGTTTGAACACCTTGGCACGTACAAAGGCGTTGACATTATCGATGACTACGCTCACCACCCTGCTGAGCTTAAAGTAACACTTGAAGCAGCAATGAAACTGGGCTACAAAACAGTTTGGGCTGTGTTCCAGCCATTCACATATTCAAGAACAGTCATGCATTTCGATGAATTTGTTGACGTGCTTAAAATCCCCGACAGATGTGTTATGACAGAGATTATGGGTTCCCGTGAAACTAACACCTACGGAATTTACACCTCACAGCTTGCGGAGAAAATTCCAAATTCCGTTTGGTTTAACACTCAGGAAGAGGTTGCAGATTACGTAGTTAAAAATGCAAAGCCGGGCGACCTTGTTATTACAATGGGCTGCGGTGACATTTACAAATCTGCTCACATGATGATTGAGAAACTTTCCTCGGAGGAATAATTGTGGTAAATATTGGCAACAGTTGGGATATTTTACTTCGTGATGAGTGGGAAAAGGACTATTACAAAAATCTTCGTAATTTCTTGGCAAATGAATATAAAACGCAGACAATTTACCCTGATATGTACGATATTTTCAATAGCCTTAAGTACACCGATTACAAAGACGTAAAAGTTGTAATTTTAGGTCAGGACCCTTACCACGAGCCGGGTCAGGCACACGGTCTTAGTTTTTCAGTCAAAAAAGGAGTTTCTATTCCGCCGTCACTTCAGAATATTTACAAAGAAATTCACGCGGAATTAGAACTTCCCGTTCCCTCTCACGGTGAGCTTATCGGGTGGGCAGAGCAAGGTGTTCTTTTAATGAACACCGTTTTAACCGTTCGCAGAGGCCGGGCAAACAGCCACAAAGGAATGGGCTGGGAAATTTTTACAGATAATGTAATTAAACTGCTTAATGCTCGCCCCGAGCCGATAGTTTTTCTTCTTTGGGGTGCAAACGCAAGGAGCAAGGCACAGTTTATTACTAACCCCGCACATTTAGTTTTGCAGTCGGCTCACCCAAGTCCGCTTTCAGCCTACAACGGCTTTTTCGGTAACGGGCATTTCAAAAAAGCAAATGAATTCCTTGTTAAAACCTACGGCAAGGGAATTGATTGGGAAATAAAATAGGGAGGCAATATTATGATCAGAAAAGAATTTAAATTCGCATCTACTTCGGGACTTTGCGATATTTTCGCACAGAGCTTCATTCCCGATGACGGAACAGTAAAGGCAGTTGTTCAAATTTCACACGGCATGACGGAACATTCAGACCGCTATATTCCTTTTGCAGAAAAGCTCTGCAAAAACGGATACGCAGTGTTTACCAATGACCATTTAGGTCACGGCAGGTCAACCTCAAATGATGATATGCTGGGCTTTTTCGGCAGTGAAAAGGGATATATGAACATTGTAAACGACTGTAAAAAGCTTACTGACATTGCGAAAGAAGAGTACCCGAATGTTCCGTATTATTTCTTTGGTCACAGTATGGGTTCATTTATTGCAAGATGCTACACAAAATATTACGGTGACGGAATTGACGCGGCAGTTTATTGCGGCACAAGCGGTTCCAACCCCGGAGCTTCGGCAGGCATTTTAATGGCCAATATGATTGGTAAGCTTAAGGGTGAAATGCACCGTTCAAAACTTATAAACTCTATCGCTTTCGGTACATACAACAAAAAGACAGAAAAGAAAACGGAATTTGACTGGCTTACTAAAGACGAGAAAATTGTTAAAGCATATATTGATGACAAATACTGCGGTTTTCTCTTCACTTCTGCCGGTTTCAAAGACCTTTTCAGTGTGCTGAACGAGGTTTCTGCCAAAGATTGGTATGAAAGCGTTCGCAAAGATTTACCCATTCTTCTAATCGCCGGTGAGGATGACCCTGTGGGCGCTTACGGAAAAGGTGTTAAACAGGTTTTAGACGGGCTTAAAAACACAGGTCACGAAAAAGCTGAAATAAAACTTTTCCCAAATGACAGGCACGAAATTCTTAACGAAACTGATAAAGAAGATGTTATGAATTACCTTGTTAATTGGTTTGATGGTTTAGCAAAATAAAATGGCAAAAAATTAAGGGTGGAAAATTCCACCCTTTTTTATTTATAAGATTATACAAAGAAGTCCGTTGCAACCCTCGTTTATAACTCTTTCCAATGTCTCTTGGAACTTTTTACGGGCATCGTCGGGAATATGATAAAGTTTATTGCGAAGTCCTTCATTCACAAGGTCGTTAAGCGGTTTGCCGAAAATGTTTGAGTCCCAAATTTTTGTCGGGTCTTCCTCAAAGCCTTGTAACAGATATTTAACTAATTCTTCCGACTGACTTTCACTGCCCACAATAGGTGCAATTTCGGTTTTAATGTTTGCTTTCATCATGTGAATTGACGGAGCGGAGGCAGAAAGTCTTACACCGTATCTGCCGCCCTGCTTTACAATTTCGGGCTCTTCTAAACTCAGTTCATCAATAGTCGGCATTACTATTCCGTAGCCTTTTTCTTCAACGTCTGAAAGTGCGGCCTTAATTCGTTCATAATCTTTCTTCATTTGTGCAAGTTCTTTCATTCGCGCAAGAAGAGTCTGCTCGCTGTCAATATCAATTCCCGTGGTTTCAGCAAGAATTTTATAGAACAGGTCATCATTCATATTTATTGAAATCCATGCACTGCCGACTCCTAAGTCCATTCCCGTTACGTTGGCGCCCGTAATGTACTCGCATTTTCTTAAAGACTCGGTCATAACGCTTATGTCACGGACATAGGTTATATTTTCAAGTGCTGAAGAAACAGATTTGTATGTTTCCGTGCGGAGCCAATGGTCTTCAGGGAGATTAACAAGCCACATTGGTAAATCAATACCTATTTCTTTTATGGGGAATTCAAAAAGAACCTGTGTAATAATCTCTTTAATTTCCTGTTCGGAAAGTTCAAGACAGTTTACCGAAATAACGGGCACTCCGTACTTTGCGGAAAGCTCTGAAGAAAGGTTCATTGCGTTTTCGCCTTTAGGGTACATACAGTTAAGAAGCACTACAAAAGGCTTATTCATTTCTTTAAGTTCGTTTATTACTCTTTCTTCTGCCTCTTCATATTCATCTCTCGGAATATCGCTTATGCTACCGTCGGTTGTTACTACCAAGCCGATTGTAGAATGTTCTGTAATTACCTTTTTTGTGCCGATTTCAGCCGCTTCGGAAAATGTCATTTCATCATCCGACCACGGTGTCCGCACCATTCTCGGTCCGTCGTCCTCAATATAACCGAGAGAGCCCGGAACAATATATCCTACACAGTCAATCATACGAACATTTAGCTCCGCATTGTCGGGAAGCTTTATTCTGACTGCGTTTTCGGGAATAAATTTAGGCTCTGTTGTCATTATTGTTCTGCCTGCTGAAGACTGAGGCAATTCGTCAGTTGCTCTTTCTTTTACGGCGTCATTTTCCATATTCGGAATAACAACCGTATCCATAAACCGCTTAATAAAAGTTGATTTACCCGTCCTGACGGGGCCCACAACGCCAATGTAAATGTCACCGCCCGTGCGGGTTGCAATATCCTTGTAAATACTTGTGTTACTCATCTTGCTTCCTCCTATATTTTCGGTATAAGCAGCTTGCAGCAGTGTGGTATTTTTTCGTCTTGAATTCTGTTTTCACGAAGAATTGCCTCAACTGTTGTGTTGTAACGGCGCGCAATGTCCCAAACACTCTCGTTTTCATCAGCGAAATAAACCGTCAAAGATGCAGTTTTTACCGACTTGCATTTTGATTTGTCAAGAGTGATTTCCGTAACGGCTTTAGTTTCTTCTCCGCAGAAAACAAGTCCTGAAAGACAAAGTTCAATTCGTGTGTCAACAACTCCTCCTGAGCCTGTTACAAAATTATATGCAGAAACACTGACGCTGATATTGTTTGATACAATGCTTTCATAAACCGCGGGGTGCTTGTGTTCAAACGGAATTTGCCTTGTAACGTAATATATTTCACTGTTTGTGTCCTCAAAGACAATATCCGCAGTCACAGTACCGCTTACGGTTACGGAACCGTCCGAAACACTTACGGTTGAAGCCGCATCGCCGCATGAGAAAGAAAGAATTCTGCGAATTCCGACGGTTGAAATATCAACGCTCTCTCTGCAAAGAAACGTTTCATATATTTTCTCGCAGGAAGTATTAACCGTTACTGTATGATATGAAATGTCAGTATCATATTTAGTTGAAAAAGCATCAAGGATAACCGTGATTTCCGCACTGTTGTAGGCTTGAACAAAGGTGCACAAATCCGCTTCGATTTCCAAAAGTCCCCTGTCGCCCGGATGGTCCGAGCGTGGTCTTACGGTGATTGAGTAAACCTCGGTATCGGTTTGAGTAATACATTCCTCGGTAATATCGGGAACATCAATAATTTGATTTATTCCTATTGCATTTTCAAAGCAGAGAATTTCACAGTCTTCCGTTAAACAGGTACTTCTTACGCAAAGCTCCCCGCGAATAAACACTTTTCCGTGAATTGCTTTAACCTCATCCGTTCTGACGGAATGGCTTACGGAAATTACTGACTTAATGCTCTGGTTGGAGTTGATTTCACATATCTCTGATACGCTGAACATTTTTCTGCCGTAGCTTTGAAGTGTGCAAGCGTTTATTTTTTGCTCTCTTACTGTCATTCCGTCGCCCTGTGCACTGCACACGATTTCTTTTTTTGCTTTTTCAATGCAAACGGCGGCAAGCGACACCGCTCCGTGAATTTCAACCTTTCTGTTACTGCCTACACGGTAATTAACAAATTCGGTTTTAGCATTCACTGTAATTCCGTCGTGTATTTCTTCACGAAGCTCAAGCTGTTTTCCGAAATGCTCGGCCTGTTCAAAACAGTGAATTTTTCCCTGCTCGCAAACATAAATGACACGTACGGTGCAGTCGCACTCTACGGTTATTCTGTCGCCGCTGACCCCATGTGATGCAACGCCGGGGATAAGGCAGCACCTGAGTACCCTTACCACGTCCGGCATATATTCCGGAAGCGTTACGTCAAAGTGGACAGTGTGTTCCGCAGAAGAAACAACACGTAAGCCGGCAACCGAAATACTGTCTTTTTTTACGGTAAAGTCCATTATTATCTCTCCTTTTTAGGCAAGCACCGCTTTATGTGCTTTTTCAGTTTCAAAAAACTATATGAAGAAAGAGAAAAGATTATGCTAAACTTACTTGAGAAGTTGCCCCGATTGTGCTAAAATCGTCTTATTAAATTTTGTGAGGTACATTTTTTGAAAATAGGTAATGTTGAAATAAACGGAAAAGCAGTTTTAGCACCTATGGCAGGCGTTGCCGACCGAGCATTTCGTGAACTTTGCGTTTCTTACGGAGCGTCTTACGTTGTAAGCGAAATGGTCAGCGCAAAGGGCATTGAAATGGGTGACAGAAAATCAAAAACACTGTCATTTTTGTCAGAAAAAGAACGCCCTGCCGCTGTGCAGATTTTCGGCAGCGACCCGATAACTATGGCAGAGTGTGTTCATACCGTTATGGAATTCAGCCCCGAAATTATTGATATAAATATGGGTTGCCCTGCACCGAAAATTGCAGGAAACGGCGGTGGTGCATCACTTATGAGAAATCCACAGCTTGCTGAAAGTATTATTCGTGCAGTTGTTAAAGAGTCACCTGTTCCCGTTACCGTTAAAATTCGCAGCGGTTGGGACGAAACATCAGTTAACGCAGTTGAAATGGCAAAACGAGCAGAAAACGCAGGTGCCTCGGCAATTACCGTTCATGGCAGAACAAGAAAGCAGATGTATGCCCCACCCGTTAACGTAAATATTATTGCCGAAGTTAAAAAGAATGTTTCTGTTCCCGTTATAGGAAACGGTGACATTACAGACGGGCAGTCTGCAGCACTAATGCTTGAAAACACAAACTGCGACCTTATTATGATTGGCAGAGGAGCTCTCGGTGCACCGTGGGTATTCTCACATATTAACGCATATTTAGAACACGGAAGAATTATCCCCGAGCCACCGGTAAGTGAGCGAATGCGAGTTATGATTAAGCACGTTGAAACAATTTGCGAGTATAAAGGCGAAAGTGTTGGTATTCGTGAAGCGCGAAAGCACGGCGCTTGGTACACAAAGGGTCTTCGCGGTGCGGCAAAATACCGAAAAGAACTTGGCATGGTTTCTTCACTCGATGAACTAAAAAAAATTGCATTCAGAATATGCGTTGAAAATCAATAAGCAAAAGGAAAAGCCACTTCAAATTGAAGTGGCTCTCATTGTATTTATATTATTTTTCAGTCTCGTTCATCTTCCATTCAACAGCACCCCGAGAACACAACCAATAATAAAAAGAATGAACACATTATGGTATTTTATTTCGGGTTTCTTAACATCCACATCTTTCACCACTTGTAAATTTGTTGTCCACATTGTGACACACAAATATTAAGTGATACTAAATATTAAGATTTGGTAAGTTTTTTCCTTTTAAGAGCTATTACTGGAATTATTATCAGAATTCCGACTGCCGCAGCGGCAAAAAACATTACAGAGCCGGGGGCTGACTGTGTTACACCATATTCATTAGTGTAAGTAAATGCAGAAATTTCGCAAATTTCTTTACCGATTACGGGACCGATTAGCATTGGAAGAAGAACAGTGAAAATCATTCTTATTCCCTGAAACATACCCGTTTTGTCAACAGGGGTGTAATCTCTTACAGTGGCGCCCAGCAAAATCATAAGGCAGCCATAACCTGCCATTGTTATAAGCATTCCGATTCCAAATCCCCCGAGACTTTTATCGTTAATGCCTGTAATTACAAGTCCTGCAATAAACAGTAAAACCGATATGTAAATAAATTTATCCTTGCCGAATTTATCCATCAGTTTGCCAAGTGAAATTATGCCTGCAACTACTGCAACAACACAAACAAGAGCAATAATTATTGCCTTTGGCGTTATTCCTGCAAGGAGTTTGTCAATTGTAAAATTCATCGAGTGTTGCAAATAAATAAATATGTACGGGAAAAAAACTTGGAACGCAATATTGAAAATTGCAAGAGCCACAAGTGACAAATAAAGGTCGCTGTGTTTTTTAATAACAGACGGTCTAAAGCCATAAATAAATTCCTTGAAGAAGCTCTGTTTTTCATTAAGTTCTTTTTCTTCTCGGCTGTCCTTAACTGTGAAAATGCCGATTGCACCGCAAACTGCAACCACCGAACCGAGTCCGATGAAAAACGCAGGGTAACCGATTGAGCCGACAAGTCCGCCAAGTGCCATTACAAGCACCATTGCAAAAATCGGCAAAAGAGTCAACACGCTTTCGGTTGTGGCACGGTTTGTTTTATCAGTAATGTCAGTAACCCATGCATTAAATGCGGAGTCGTTACTGGTTGAGCCCATAAAGGTCATCACACAGTCCATTACAATTACTGTAATAACCGTGGCTGTAAGAATTTTCACCTCATCGGAAAGGTGGAAAATCAAAGCGATATTATCCCTTGTAATAAAGCCGAAAGCCGCCGTAACTACACCCCATAAAATATATCCTATTGAAATAAACCATTTTCTGCGGTTAACCCTGTCGCTTAAAATACCCATAATAAAGGTTGTTATAACAGCCGCGGCGGCGCTGAATGCAACCATTCGGCTGATTGCGTCCATAACGTCAATGGAGCCGTTTATTGCATTTTGGCTTGCTCCGCTGTAAACGGAGTTGTAAAGAAATGTATTAAAATACATATTCTCAACTGCCCAGGCAATCTGCCCCATTAGACCGAAAAGTATTAAATTAAACCATTGAACTCTGCTCAATTTCTTTTTCTTTTCCATAAATTAGTCCTTAAAATAATAAACTCTTGTTTCATAAGGTCTTGTGACGAAGCCGTTGTCTCTTGTCGGTGCGATTTTGTAGTTTTTAAGCACAAGCTCGCCCTTCGTTAAGTCAAAGCCTTCGGGAGCGGTAAAGCTTACGTTCTTTTCCGTAAATGAACTTACAACTAAAAGCCTTTCGCCGTCAAGATTTCTCTCGTAAACATAAAGTTCTTTACTGTTCTTCATGTGCTCTTTGTAGTCTCCGTAAACTGCAACCTTATGACTTTGACGGAATTTGAACAAAGCCCTGTAATAATTCAAAACCGAATCAGGGTCATTTTCTTGCTGGGCAACATTTATTTCAGTGTAATTCGGGTTAACGCAAAACCAAGGCTCAGCTGTTGAGAAACCTGCGTATTCGCTATTGTCCCACTGAACGGGAGTACGTGCATTTTCACGTGTTGTTTTGTTTGCAATTTTAAGATATGTCTTATCCGAAAAGCCAAGTTTCTTGAATATCTTCTGATTGTTAAATGTCACAACATCCTTAAACTTATCAATACTGTCAAGCTTAATATTAGTCATGCCGATTTCCTGACCCTGATAAATAAAGGGCGTACCCGACTGCATGTAGCACATTGTTGCAAGCATTTTTGCGCTTTCGTCATGGTATTTTTCACTGCCGTAACGGCTGACAATTCTCGGGTGGTCATGATTTTCAATGTAAAGGCAATTCCAGGCCTTGCCCGCAAGGTTGTCTTGCCAATGAGTAAATGCCTTCTTTAATTTTTTAAGGCTAAACGGAGTTGCGATAGTATCCGTCATAAAGCAATCCGCCTGCATGTGGTCAAAACCGATCATCATATCAAGCTCGTGATCATCACCGGAAGTGAACTCAAGGCAGTCCTCAGAATTTGACATAGGCGACTCACCCACAACAAAGCAGTCATACTTGTCAATAACATCATGGCGGAATTCTTTAAGGTACTCATGAATGTGAGGTCCTTTTTTGTAATGCTCAACGCCTGTTGCAATGGGAAGCGGAATACCGTTAGGAAGCCCCTCTTGTTTGGAAATAAAAGTAATTACGTCCTCACGGAAACCGTCAACACCCATATCGAGCCAGAATCTCATAATATTCTTAACTTCTTCACGAACCTTTGGATTATCCATATTAAGGTCAGGCTGTTTTTTTGCAAAAACATGGAGGTAATACTGACCGAGTTTTTCGTTATATTCCCAAGCTCCGCCCTCAAATGTTGACAGCCAGTTGTTGGGCGGTTTCTTGCCGTCCTTACCCTTACCGTCACGCCAGAAATAGTAATCGTGATAAGGGTTATCCTTACTCTTCAAGCTCTCTTGAAACCACTCGTGCTCATCTGAAGTATGGTTAACAACAAGGTCCATAATTACCTTCATTCCGCGCTCATGAGCACCGTCCAGAACTTTTTTGAAAAGATCTAAGTCGCCGTATTCGGGGTTAATATCCTTGTAATCGGAAATATCATAACCGTAGTCCGCATTAGGTGACGGATAAATCGGTGAAAACCAAATTGCCGTTGCTCCGAGAGATTTTATGTAGTCAAGCTTTTCAAGAACGCCGTAAAGGTCACCTATACCGTCACCGTTACCGTCCTTAAAACTTCTACACCAAATTTGATAAACCACCAAATCTTTGTACCAAGAATTATCCATTTTTTGCACCCCACATTAAATTATTTATATAATTTCAGTATATCACAACCTATCCGCTAATACAATAGAAAAATGTTTGCTTATTCGCTTAAAATTCATTGAAAACACTTGACAGAGGGAGTATAATATTAAATTGATATGAAAGGAGTGATTTTCGGTATGGATAACACATTGAAGCGTATTATTGAAACTGATAAAATTTCACGTACAAAAGTACAGGAAAAGAAGCAAAGACTCATATTTCTTGATGCTGAAATTTCCGAAACGAAAAACGCTATTGACGAAGAGTTGTTTACTCAAAGCAAAAAGAACATCGCAAAAGCAACTGAAACCGCCGAAATTAAACTCAAAAAAGAAATTGACAGAATTAACAACTTTTACGCAGACGCTGAGACAAACTTGCGCGCTTCTTTTGAAGAAAAGCAAGAGATTTTAGCAGAAAAAATATTCAAAAAAGTTATTGAATAAGCACTGCAAATTGGTTTGAAAGGAGTGAGAACGTGAATTACACCGAAAACGCGGTAAGTGCTAAGGTTCATGCGCTTTTCGCCAAAACTCTTACAGACTCAGATTATGAAAACATGATGAGTTTTCACACGGAAGAGGAACTATTTAATTATCTTCACAACGAAACGGCTTATTCAGATGTTATAGGTTCTTTACCGTCGGTTAAACTTTCACGCTCTCGCTTTGAGAGTGTCCTACGAAAAATCTCACTTGACAGAGAAGCCTCAATTTGCAGATTTCAAAAGTTAATCGGTGACAAAACCTACCGTTACTTTATAATGAAAGATGAAATTGAAACAATAATTTACTGTGCAAGGCATCTTGACACATCGATTATTACCAATTTATTTGAAAGACCCTCGGTTTACAAAAGCGAACAGTGCATTTCGGGTGAGGAGCTTCAAAAAGCCACGTCATTTGAAGAATTTGTGAATATGCTTTTACCAACGCATTACGGAAAACTACTTGAACCGCTGGTTAATTCCGAAAACGCATACATAAGCCTCGCGGCACTTGAAAGAATACTTTATAACAATCTATATTCCGAAACGGAAACGATTA
>CAMFPJ010000006.1 GCA_945971755.1 uncultured Clostridia bacterium | reverse complement strand
AATCGGACTTAGAAAATGTCTCGAAATCGACGAAATCTTCAAAGAGAGGTTCGATAACTACGTTGGAAAAATCGATCTTTTCTTCAACAACCGGAGCAGCTTCAACAGGAGTCTCAACAGCCTTCTCAACCTTCTTGTCAGAGTCCAAAGGTTTCATTGTTGGGAAGAGAAGAACGTCACGAATTGCGGGTGAATTGGTAAGAAGCATTACAAGTCTGTCAATACCGTAACCGATGCCGCCCGTTGGAGGCATACCGATTTCAAGAGCATTGAGGAAGTCCTCGTCTGTGTGGTTTGCCTCTTCATCACCTGCTGCGGCAGCCGCATCCTGAAGCTTAAAGCGTTCACGCTGGTCAATTGGGTCGTTCAGTTCTGAATATGCGTTGCACATTTCCCAACCGTTAATAAAGAGTTCAAAACGCTCAACGTAGTCGGGCTTTTCGGGTTTTCTCTTTGTAAGGGGTGAAATGTCAACGGGGTGGTCCATAATAAATGTAGGCTGAATGAGATTTTCTTCACAGAATTCTTCAAAGAACAAGTTAAGAATGTCACCCTTTGTGTGTCTGTCTTCAAATTCAACGTGATGCTCTTTAGCAACTTTTTTAGCCTCGTCAGCATCTTTTATCTCGTCAAAGTCAACGCCTGCATATTTCTTAACGGCGTCAATCATTGTAAGGCGTTCAAAAGGTTTGCCAAGGTCGATTTGGTGCTCACCGTATGTGATTTCAGTTGTGCCGCAAACCTCATTTGCCAGGTAACGGAACATATTTTCGGTAAGGTCCATCATGCCGTGGTAATCGGTATAAGCCTGATAAAGTTCCATAAGAGTAAATTCGGGATTATGGCGGGTGTCAACGCCTTCATTACGGAATACTCTGCCGATTTCATAAACCTTTTCAAGACCGCCGACAATAAGGCGCTTTAAGTAAAGTTCAAGTGAAATACGAAGTTTTACGTCTTCATCAAGCGCGTTGTAATGAGTTTCAAACGGCCTTGCTGCAGCACCGCCTGCATTGGAAACGAGCATTGGAGTTTCAACCTCCATAAAGCCCTGCTCGTCAAGATAGCGGCGAATTGAAGAAATTACCTTGCTGCGTTTAATAAATGTATCTTTTGATTCTTCATTCATAATGAGATCAACGTATCTTTGACGATATCTTGTATCCGTATCTGTTAAGCCGTGGAACTTTTCAGGAAGTGTTTGAAGAGACTTGGAAAGAAGCTTCATCTCTTTAGCGTGAATTGAAATCTCACCTGTTTTTGTTCTGAAAGCATAACCCTTTACTCCGAAAATGTCGCCAATATCACTCTTTTTGAAGTCTGCGTATTCGTCTTCGCCGATTGCGTCCCTTGCAACATAAATTTGAATTTTACCCTTAAGATCAGAAATGTTACAAAAGCTCGCTTTACCCATAACGCGCTTAAACATCATACGTCCTGCAATTGAAACATCAATAGGACTTGCATCCATAATCGCACGGCGTTCGTTATAATCGGCGTTGATTATTTCACGGGTTGCTGATTCGTCAAGACCATCGGTGTTCGGTATTTCTCTGTCCCCCAAAAGTTCTTTTTCGTGAGCAGAATAGAGTTCTTTAACATCACTTGTATGATGAGTTTGATCATACTTTGTAATTGTGAATGGGTCTTTATCAGCAGCTTGAAGATTTTTAAGCTTATCAATACGAATTTGTCTGTATTCGTTAACTTCTTCCACCTTTTGAGAAGAAGTGTTTTTAATTTCTTCTGCCATTTTTATTCTCCTTATAAAAACAGGGCGATTAACGCCCCGTTACACTAAAATTCAATCACTTTGCAATGTCAACAACCTTAAACTGAAGCTGACCTGACGGAACGTCAACTATTACTTTATCGCCCTTTTTGTGACCGATAAGTGCTTTACCGACAGGTGATTCGTCAGAAATTTTACCTTTTGTGGGGTCTGCCTGAGCAAAACCGACAATTGTATATTTGAATTCTTTTTTCTTCTTGTCAACAAGAGTTACTGTGGAGCCGATATGAATATTCTCTGTGCCGAGAGAGTCAACATCAATTATTTTTGCGTGTTTAATGATATTTTCAACTTCGCTGATACGGGCTTCAAGCTTAGCCTGGTCGCTCATTGCTTCGTCATATTCCGAGTTTTCGGAAAGGTCGCCGAAACTTCTTGCAACTTTAATTTTTTCAGCAGCTTCTTTTCTGCCGACTGTTTTTAACTGTTCAAGCTCTGCCTCAAGTTCTCTGAGTGCTTCAATAGTAAGTAATGTTTCTGCCACGTTAAATGACTCCTTTCAAATTCCGTGAAAAAGGCACACGGTAACAAAGGCACTGCGTGCCCATATACGTTGTATTATAGTAAAAAAAAGCCCTTATGTCAAGAAAAATATTGCATTTACAGTCTTATTTTCCCCATATAAAATCATAGTTCTCCAAACTCTTTTTTTCACCGTTAACCAAAACAGAGTTAAAGTGAGTGCTGCCCAATGAAAAAACACCGCAAAGCTCATAAAGCGCAGCTGCAAATCGGTATTTTTCAACCTTTTCCGGCTTGATTGATAAATAAACATCCGGCAAATTAAAATCATTACGGTCATCGCCTATTTTTATAGTGTTTCCGTTATAAACAATTATTCCGTTTTCTTTATCGCTGAATTCAATATCTCCGATTTTTTCTTTAAGCAATTCAAAAGTATTATCTTTTAACATGTTGTAAAGCAAATCGCTTTTGAATTCACCTATGCCCTTTATTTTGGGTATATTTTCTTCACCGTCTATCAAAAGGTTTTCTGCACATCTTCCCACTTCAAATATAATCCGTTCAAAGTCAACTCCCCTTTTGCCGACAGTTGCAGTCAAATTAAAAAATGGCGCTCCTTTAAGCACGGGAACAGTTGTAAGTTCATATTTGTCCCTTAAAAATTTACCGAACAATCTTTCAAAAAGGTTGTTTTTTCTATATTTCACGCTTAATACACAGAGCATAAAAATCCCCTCCTACACAATATATGCAGGAGGGTAAAAAACTGTGTACTGATTATGAGTTTGTCATAAGGTCAAGTGCCTTTTGATATTGTTTATCATCTTCAAGAGAAAGCATTTGAAGTCTTTCATTTTGCTCTGCCGTAAGCGCTACTTCATAATCGCATTTAAGACCGACTCCGTCATAACTCTCACTTTTATAAGGCAAAATTTTTGCTACGGTAAGCTTTACCGCTCCACCGTCCGAAAGTTCAAAGATTTTTTGCATTGAACCGTTGCCTGCTGTTGTCATACCCACAAGATTAGCCACTCCGAAATCCCGAAGGTCGCAGGCAAAAATCTCCGCAGCACCGGAAGTTCCGCCGTTTACAAGCACGCACATTGCAATTGAAAAACTGTCTGAATCTGATGTAAATGTTTCAACTGTTTCACCGTTTTTATCGACTGCAGTTGCAAGTGCCTGCGTACCTTCAGTTGCAACAGGTAAAAGTATATCAAGACAAGCGGTTGCGTATGGAACAAGTCCGTCCGAATTATTTCTTACATCGAAAATAATTGCAGATGCCGATTGCTCATTCATATACTTAATTGCTTTTTTCAGTTCTGCGGCAGTATCGCTGTAAAATGCGGTAATTTTAATATATCCCACATTTCCCTGAATACTGTAATAAACCGTTTGAATCGTAAAGCCTTTTGCAACGGAAACGGTCTTTGAATCTTTACCGTGAGTGTACGTAACCTTAACTTCAGTAAGCTTGTCACCCTCAAGCTGTGATATCAAAGTGTCAGCGTTTAGTGCAGTCACCTTTGTTCCGTCAACCTCGGTAATAATATCGCCCTTTGAAATACCCTGAAGTGCCGCGGGTGAACCGTTTGAAACCTCAGAAACATAAATTCCGCCGCTCACTTTGTCAAAAACAGCAACAATACCGATTCCGCCTTTTTCGCCGTTCAAAAGTGCTTTGTATTCAACATATTCCTTTGCGTTCATATAGGTACTGTAACGGTCGCCGAGTCCGTTTGTATAGCCTTTTGAAAGCATTGAGCCCAAAAGGTTTTCATTGATTTCACCGTAATAGTTTTCACGGATAATATCATCAATTTCGGAAAGGCCCGAATACATACCCGCTCTGCCGGAAACGTCTTTTATGAGATTGTTGTAGGTGTGCATTGAAACAGTCATTGTTACGGTGACTGCTAATGCAATCGAAATAAAGATTAAAGAGAGCGCAAGCCCCAACGATATTTTTTTATTCAAAAAATGTCAGTCCTTTTTAGTCAAACTTATGCTACTAAAGGTGAAATAAATGCACCGCTTGCATTTTTAAGATAATTTTCGGGAGTAACCTGCTTGCCGTTAACACGGATTTCAAAATGAAGGTGAGGTCCCGTTACGTAACCTGTGGCACCTACATAACCGATAACCTGTCCCTGTTTTACGGTAGCACCCGTTGAAACAGCCATTGAACTGCAGTGACCGTAATACGTAACAACACCGCTGCCGTGGTCAATCAGAATATAGTTACCATTATAAGAATTGTAAGCGGCTTTCAGGACTTTTCCGTCCGCAATGGAGTAAATGCTCCTGCCCATACTTGAGCCGGAATACGAGCCAAGGTCCATTGCAACATTATGATTTCCGCGTTTTGCGTGATTCCAAGAATATTCACGTATAGCTACTTTTGAGCCCTGAAGAGGACAAATTATGCCTTTTGTTGAAGTCTCAAAATTATGGTTGCCTGCCGTTGAACCGATTTGTCCGTCGCCGGAAGAACCGATATTATTAACAAGGTTATCAATTTCAATCTTAAAGGCGGCTTTTTCGGCGTCTGCCTTTGCAATAAGCTTTTGGTACTGTGAACTCTGCTTATTGAGAGAGCCGATGTAACTGTTTACCTTATCAATTTTTGACTGAATTTGGGCAACCTTTTGGTCAACGGTTGCCTTTGACTGCTTAACAGTTGCGCGCGATGAGTCAAGCTGTGCTCTTTGATTATCAAGAACTATTTTGCTCTCTTCAAGATCTGCACGCTTTTCATCAAGGTCTTTAATCATTTTATTCAGAGTTGTAATTGACTCTTTAAGGTCGGCCACAATTGCCGTATCGTGCTTTGAAACCTGATAAATAAGCTCGCTTCTTTCAAGAAACTCTGAAAAATCCTTCGCTGAAAGGAATATTTCAAGTTCCGAGGTCTCACCTGCCATATAAGCGGCACACAGCCTTTCGGAAAGAAGCTCGTAGGTTGCGTCAACCTCTTCCTGCTTTTCCTTTATTTGATTATCAATATCCGCAATTTCTGCCTCAAGTTTTGAAATCTTTGCTTCATACTCTTGAATTTCTTTGTCAAGGGTTGAGATTTTTGCGTTAAGCTCGTCAATCTGCTGATTGAGAAGATTTATTTCATCATCATAAGCATCAATCTGTTTTTGAAGCTCGTCAATATACTCTTCCTGTTTTGAGGCGTCATTTTTGAACGCATCAATCTTTTGCTGATAATTTGCAATTTCCTGCTCTTTTTTTGCTATTTCTGCTTCAAGGTCTGCCTGAATCTCCTCTTTTGAAACTGCAAAAGAGTAAAGCGGAAGTGAAAGTGCAATTATTACCGCAAGTAAAAGGGAAATGATTTTCTTGCTACTCTTCATTTATTACTCCCCCTTGCTCTTTAAGATATTTTCTCATTGATATAAGGCTTCCGGCTGAGCCGGTGAACACACCGATGACTGCAAAAAGTGCAAGAATATACCAAGCATAGTCAAAGAAATTAACAAGCTTGAAAGATGCGATTAGACCTGCACAGATATATTCAATCGCTTTGTAAATGCCGGCAAGGACTAAAAATGAAACCACACATGAGATAATGCCCAGGTTAACGCCCTCAACCATGAAAGGCCAACGGATAAACCAGTTAGTAGCACCGACAGCTTTCATAATGCTTATTTCAAGTTTTCTTGAGAACATTGTAATTCTGATTGTGTTGGAAATAATGAAAAGTGAAACAATAAAGAGTAAAATTACAAGGCCCAAACTGATTATTGTAACTGCTTTTCTTATGCTCACAAGCTTATCGGCAACGTCGCCGTTTTCACGGACACGCTGAACGCCCTTAACGGTTTTTAATTCATTAACGGTTTTGTCAAACTGAGTCAAATCTTTTACAATAACCTTATAACCGTCAGGAAGGGGATTTTCCTCAAGCCCATCTAAAAGCGCTGCGTCATCACCCATTTTCTCAAGTTCTTTATTAAAAGCGTCTTCCTTGGGAACGAAAATGCAATCTTCAACATTGTTCATCGCTTTAATTTTGTTGCCGATTATGCTGACTTCTTCATCGGTTGCGTCATTTTCGGCAAAAACCATAATAACATTTTGATTTTCAACACTGTCAAGAAGTGAATTGATATTGAAGAAAATCATAGCGCCAAGTCCAATGATTACAAGACAAGCCATAAGTACGGCAACTGACGCTAATGACATAAGCTTGTTTATCCAAATACTTCTGAAGCCCTCACGGGTTAAATATTTAAGGCTTGAACCTTTCATTCTGCGTCACCTCCGTCATTTTCAGCAAGATAAGCAGAATAGTCAATGTCACCCGAAGTTTCTGAAATATCGGAAGAATCAATTCCGTAATTTTTCATAAAATCTTCAAGTTCTTTGTCACTGTTCGGCTGAATGTAAAATGCTGTGTCCGGTTCGTCACCGATTTCTTCGGGAAGTGCCTGTTCCTCACGGATTTTGTCAACACTAGCCTGAATATCCTGATGAGCCGCCTCAATCATTTCCTGCTTTGTTGCGTGTTTCTGCTCTTCCTCGTGAATTGGCTCCTCTGCAACCGGCTCTTTGCAAACGTCTGCGGTATCGGAAACAACCTCACCCCTGTCAATTGTTATTACACGGTGATTAAAACGTCTGACTAACTCGTGCTCGTGAGTAACCATAACAATAGTTGTACCGTTTGCGTTAATGTGGTTAAGAAGGTCAACTATCTCATAAGACATTTCAGGGTCAATATTACCGGTAGGCTCGTCCGCAATAAGAATGCCCGCATTATTTACAAGCGCACGGGCAAGAGCCACACGCTGCTGCTCACCGCCGGAAAGCTGATTAGGAAGCTGACGTGCCTTTGAAGTAAGACCCACAAGGCTTAAAACATAAGGAACACGCTTGCTGATATCCTTTTCCTTTGCACCGATAACGCGCATTGCAAAAGCAACATTATCGTAAACAGACATATTAGGAATTAAGCGGAAATCCTGAAAAACTATACCCATTGTTCTGCGGAACTTGGGAATATCACGCTTTTTAATTTTATTAAGGTTATAATCATTTATAACAACGGTACCGGAATTGGGTACTTGCTCACGCATGATAATTTTCAAAAACGTGCTTTTACCTGCACCGGAAGCACCGACTACAAAAACAAATTCACCGTCATGAATTTTTATGGAAACGTTTTTGAGCGCTGCAGTGCCGTTGTCATAAGTTTTTGATACATTATTGAACTCTATCACAACTGATACCTCTTCTTAAAATTACATAGTTACACATTATAACTATTATTAGAGAGCATTATACCACAAAATATTGTGTTTGTAACGAATTTTATAAAAAGTTCACATTTATCGTCACTTTATACAAAAGAGAGTTGTTTTTATATACAATTTATACACAAAACAAAAGAGTCGATTAAAAATCGACTCTCGAATTGTTTTTTATCAGTACTTAATCGGGTTTGAATCAAGGTATTTCTTAACCATAAGTGCAACCTTGAACACGATTGCGTCATCAAACTCGCGAAGGTCAAGACCCGTGAGCTTTTTAATCTTTTCAAGTCTGTAAACCAAAGTGTTTCTGTGAACGAAAAGCTTTCTTGACGTTTCGGAAACATTCAGGTTATTTTCAAAGAACTTTTGAATGGTGAAAAGAGTTTCATTGTCAAGGCTTTCAATGGAGCCACGCTTAAAAATCTCCCTAAGGAACATTTCGCAAAGAGTAGTGGGAAGCTGGTAAATAAGGCGTGCAATACCCAAATTGTCATAGCTGACGATTGTTTTTTCAGTGTCAAACACCTTACCGACCTCTAAAGACACCTGAGCCTCACGGAATGAACGTGCCAAATCTTTAATGCTGTCAATCGTTGTACCGATACCTACCAAAACTCTTGTGTAGTACTCTGTACCCAGTGAATCGGCTATTGAACGGGCAAGCTTTTCAAGGTCTTTGGTTTCAATACCAGCTTTAACCTCTTTAACAAGGGCAATATCTGTTTCGTTGATATTGATAACAAAGTCCTTTGACTTGTCTGGGAAAAGGTCTTGAATAATGTCAAATACGGAGACGTCGTTACGCTCTGTAATTCTGATAAGAAGAACTACTCTTGTAGCGTCATTATTAAAACGAAGTTCACGGGCTTTAATGTAAATATCACCGGGAAGAATATTATCAAGAATAACATTCTTAATAAAATTACCGCGGTCGTATTTTTCATCATAATACTGTTTAATGGTTGAAAGAGATACGGAAAGAACCGCAACATAACGTGCCGCAATTTCGTCGTCTCCTTCAACGAAAACCGCATATTCAGGATGCATATGAGCACCGAATGCTTTATAAGTGTACCCGTCAGAAGTAACAATATCGGCAGATGTGAAAACGTCCGACACTGCATGAGACTGAATTTCACCGATACGTCCAAGCTCACTGCAGGAAATCACGGTGCCTGTTTCATCAACCACGCCGAATGTTCTGTCAATTACTTCAACCATTTGATGAACAATGCCCTGGAATAATCTGTTTGACATTAGGATGACCCCCAATTTTTTTGCTTTTATGCAAAAATACAATCACAACACTATGTATTTTACACAATAAATACCGATTTTGCAAGCAAAATTTTGAATTTTTTTCAATTTTCCCTGCATTTTTCACAAAAAAAGACTCGAAAATTAGTCAAACAAAGCAATTTCGAGCCTTTTTTCAGTCTTTTTTTATTGTTCAAAATCACTAAAAAATTTTCCGCTTTCTATTTTCAGCAGTTCTTCAGGACTGATTTCACGGCATTTTCCCTCGGGAAGTGACGGGTCTAACCGCAAGCCGCCCATTGCGGTACGCTTTAGGTAAATAACCTTGTTGCCCGCTGCGGCAAACATTCTTTTGATTTGATGGTACTTACCTTCGCAGATTTGTATTTTAACCGTCGGAGTGTCTCCGTCCTCCGATATTTCCACCTTTGCTTCTTTAAGGGTTGTCCCGTCAGAAAGTGTGATGCCGTTTTGAAGCATTAATCGGTCTTCATTTGATAGAGGAGCAGCAAGCTTTGCTTCATAGGTTTTTACAATATGGTTTTTAGGCGACAAAATTCTGTGTGCAAAATCTCCGTCATCGGTAATAAGCACAAAGCCGACCGTATCCTTATCAAGTCTGCCCGCCGGGAAAAGACCCGAGCGGTAAAATTCGTCGGGAACTAAATCAACAACGGTTGTGTCCGAATCGGAATCACTTGCGGAAACAACCCCCTGCGGTTTATTGAGCATTAAATAAATGTGCTTTTTCAGTGATAAATGAACTCCGTCAAGAGTAACCGAATCTTCTTCACCGATTTTCAAAGATGACTCTTTTACAACCGTTCCGTTAACGGCAACTCTGCCTTTTCTTATCATTTCTTTAACATCTTTTCTTGAAGACGAGCCTTGCATTGCAAGAATTTTGTCAAGACGTTCCATAATACTTTTTAATCTCCCGGTTTTTGAAAGCCGTGCATAAATCCGTCTATTTCTGTTGAACAAACGTCACCGCCGATTACCTTTCCTTCCGCAATCAGCAGATTTATTCTTATGCAGTCTTTACTTTCATATCCTGCATAGTTTTTAACAGAGTAAGTCCACCTTTTCACACGCACACCCTTAAAGGCGGTCAGGTCAAGACCCTGCGAAAGCTGAATATCGTTATATTTTGAATAAACCTCATCAAATTCTTCGGGGATAATCACCTCACGAACCTCAATCGGCTCTTCGGCAACTTCCCAGCCGAACTGGGAAATAAAGCTCATTCGATCGCTGTGATTGCCCGCTTTATAAGAAATAGAATTGTCCTGCGACACTTTTTCACTGTCTTTAGAAAGGAACACAAGCACAGCAGTTGTAAGCACTATAAAGAGTATAATCAGTATTGCTCTTATTTGCTTTGATTTTACGGTATATACGAACATAAAAAACACCTCGAACACATTTTTATAATAAATATGCTGCGAGGCGGTTTTTAATGAATATAAAATTATTCGTCGATACGCTTTGACTGTGATGCTGCGCGAAGCTGATGGCGTGCACGGCGAATTTCGTTAACTGAGGATGTAAGAGTTTCGTCAGCCATTGCTACAATATTTTCAACGTAATCACTTGCACTCTGACGCATTTCCTTTGACCAGTTCTTTGCCTGCTCGGTAAGCTCTGTTGCGGAATTTCTTGCTTGCTCAACAATTTCGTTGGCATGCTGTCTTGCCTGTTGCATAATCTCAGCAGCGTTTGCTTCTGCACCGCGGGTAATTTCATCCTCTGAAATAATTTCTTTTGCTCTAAGGTGTGCCTTTTCGATAATATCGTCGGCATTTGTCTGTGCACTTGCAAGAATTTCTTTACGCTCCGAAGCGATTTTTCTTGCCTGCATAAGCTCGTCGGGCATATTGAGTCTAATATCCTCAATAGCGGTCTTAATTGCTTCGGCATCTACTAAAAGATTGGAAGTGAACGGAACGCTTTTGCCTTCGTCAAGAATTGATATTATCTCGTCAAGTAAGCTTTCTATTGTCATTTTTCTGCACCTCTCATAATTCGTTTTACTATATCATCACGAACCTGTTCGGGAACAAAATCACTTATATCCCCACCAAGCTCGCAAATTTGCTTGACCATACTTGAGCTTAAATACATATTCTCACTCTTTGTGTTAATAAAGAGTGTTTCAAGCTCACTGTTAAGTTTTTTGTTAAGCTGTGCCTGCTGAAACTCATATTCAAAGTCAGACATAGCACGAAGACCCTTAACAACGGCAACTGCTCCGCAATCTCTGGCAAATTCCGCCAAGAGACCGTCTGCAACCTTAACCTCTACATTCGGAAGGTGCGACGTACAGCGGCGGATAAGCTCGGCTCGTTCCTCCGGTTCAAAGCAAAAATTGTTCTTCTTTGCCGAGTTGAACATAACAGCAACAATTACCTTGTCAAATAGTACGGAGCTACGTTCAATAATATCAAGATGTCCGTTTGTAACCGGGTCAAATGAACCGGGACAAATAACCGTTCTCATAGTATCACTGTTTCTTTCTGTATGTGGTAAGTTTGATTTTACCGTATTTGTATTCGCGGGCAATTGAAAAATCGCCTGCACTTTCAGGAAGTTTCTCTTCAAAAGAAGTTTCGCAAACAATTACTCCTCCGTCAGACATCTTGTCGGCAAGTATGGGAAGGACTTTATCAATAATTCCCTTTCTGTAAGGAGGGTCAAGGAAGACAACATCAAAAATCTCACGGGAAAGTGAAATATAAGAAATTGAGTCCCCGGAAAATGTGCTTGCTCTTTTTTCAAAACCGCAAGCTTTAAGGTTTTCACGCACAACGTCAAGCGAACGTTTCGAAGCATCAACAAAACTGCAATGCTTTGCTCCGCGCGAAATTGCCTCAATCCCCAATTGACCGGAGCCTGCAAAAAGGTCAAGTACGTTAGCCTCAGGTAAATCGAACTGAATAATATTAAACATTCCCTCTTTTACCTTATCGGTTGTGGGGCGAACATCTTCACCCTCTAAAGTGATAAGCCGCCTTCCGCGAGCCTCACCTGTTATTACTCTCATACGCTGCTCCAAATCAAATTAAACGTTATTCTAATGTTCTATTATTGCAATTTTTAGTCGATTTGTCAAGTTTTTTGAAAAATCGGTATTTATGACGACAGTAAAATTTCTTTTAATTCTTCGGTATTTTTTGCAAAAACACGCGCACCTGCACTTATGAGTGTGGCTTTGTCACGAAAGCCCCAAAGAACACCTACAGGATCAATACCCGCGTTTTTTGCGGTTAAAATATCAACGTCCGAATCACCCACAAAATATGCGTCTTCCTTTTTTGTGCCAAGTAATTTTAGCGCAAGATTTGTACCGTCCGGATAGGGTTTATGGCGAATGCCGTCGTTTGCGCCGACTGTTACGGTTATTAAATCGCCGAACATTTCCTTGCAAAGATTTTGTGCGGCAAAGTCAGCTTTATTCGTTACTACTGCAGTTTTTATTCCTGCATTTTTCAGCGCATAAAGCAAGTCCGGTATTCCGTCATACGGCTTTGTTTTATCTTCCATGTGCACTTTATAGTATTCGCAAAACGTGTTATAGCACAATTCGGTTTGCTCGGGTGTTGCATTTTTCGGAACGGAACGCTCAATAAGTTTTCTTATTCCGTTACCCACAAACAGTCTGACTTCTTCGTAAGAGCGTTCGGGAAAGCCTTGCTGTGACAGTGCAAAATTGACCGAATCCGCTAAATCGTCAAGCGTATTAAGAAGTGTGCCGTCTAAATCAAAAATTACTGTATTTTTCATCATCTGTACCATTATAATAAAGATAAATTTTCTCCGCAAGTTCGGGGGTAATTCCTTTAACCTTACCGAGTTCCTCAACCGTTGCAGATTTTATTGCTTTAATCGTCTTAAACTCACGGAATAATGCTTTTGCCTTTTGCTCGCCTATTCCGTTAATTTGCGTAAGTGAAAGCGTAAGCCCTGATTTTGCGTGTTTCTTTCTGTGGTAACCGACAGAAAATCTATGGACCTCTTCCTGAATTTCGGAAACGAGAGTAAACACCGAGCGGTTATCGTTAATTGTAATTTCTCCGCCGTCGTGGGCAATGGCGCGGGTGCGGTGTTTATTGTCTTTAACCATACCGAAAACGGGAATATTCAAATTAAACGGTGCCAGCGCCTCATTAACTGCATTGACCTGCCCTATTCCGCCGTCGAGTAAAATTAAATCGGGCAGTTTGCCGAAACCGTCCTCTGCGTTTTCGTCCTTGCTTAAGAGATATTCATTAAACCGTCTTGTAAGAATTTCACGCATTGAGCCGTAATCGTCCTGACCGGTAAATGACTTAATCGCAAACGTGCGATATGCTTTTTTATAAGGCTTTCCGTTTTTGAAAACAATCATACCGGCCACGTTATCTGCACCGGCGGTATGCGAAATATCATAAGATTCAATATATTCCGGGGTTGCCGCAAGCCCTAAAAGTTCTTTAAGTTCCTCAAGAGCGCGAACCTCTTTTCCTTTTCTGCCTTTTTTCTGTGCAAGCTTTTCAAAGGCGTTTTCACGGCACATATTTATGAGTTTTACTCCCTCGCCGCGCTGCGGCACCGAAACAGTGCATTTTTTACCGCGTTTTTCCGTAAGGTAACGTTCCAAAAGTTCTGCATCTTCACATTCTTCATCAACAATAACCTTATGCGGAACGGAATATCGCATTCCGTAATACTGCATAAGAAAATCGGTTCGCATTTGACTGTTGGCTTCACCGTCAAGGAAAAAGTGCTCACTGTCACAAAGCTTGCCACCGTTAAACCGAAGAACCACTACACACAAATCTTCACCGTTTGCCGCAACAGCAAAAACATCTTTGGAATCCGAACTTTCTGTTACTACTATCTGCTTTGACTGCATACTTTTAATTGCATTTATTCTGTCCCTGTACTTTGCGGCAGTTTCAAACTGAAGATTTTCAGACGCAAGCGTCATTTTTTCGGTTAAACTTTTGATTACGGAATTTATATCTCCGTCAAGAAATTTTAGCGCTTCACAAACCGCTTCTTCATATTCGGGAAGAGGAATTTTTCCTGTGCAAACGCCCATACACCTGTCAATATGGTAATTAAGGCAAGGTCTGCCTTTTTTAATATCTCTCGGAAAAACCTTACCGCATTGCGGAAGCCTGAAGATTTTGTTTGCCTCGTCAACAGACTGCTTTACGGAATACGAACTTGTAAAAGGACCGATAAACTGAGAATCGCTTTCATCCTTTTGAAGCACGGCTGAAATTTTTCTGTACGGGTCGTTTGTAATCTTAATGTAGCTGTATCCCTTATCGTCTTTTAAGAGAATATTGTATTTAGGCATATTCTGCTTAATAAGGCTTGCCTCAAGAACAAGTGCTTCAAACTCAGAGTCGCAAAGAATATAGTCAAAATCGTCAACATTTTCGACCATTTTACGAACTTTCAGGGTGTGTCCGTTTTGCGAACCGAAATATTGGCTGACACGGTTTTTCAGTTTTTTGGCTTTTCCGATATAGATAATTTTGCCTTTTGAATTTTTCATTATATAAACTCCCGGTGTGAGCGGAAGCTTCATTGCCTTTTCCCTAAGGGCTTTCGTCTTAATATTCAACCGTGCCACCTCCTTACATAAAAAAACAAGGCACACCGCAAGACGCGATGTGCCGGAGAATCAAAATTACTCAGCGAAGCCGGACTCAACAAGTTTTACGAGTTCTTCAACAGCCTGTTCTTCGTCAGAACCACTTGCGTGAATACGAATTGTTGTATTGACCATAATGCCAAGAGACAAAACACCGAGAAGGCTTTTTGCATTTACTCTTCTGTCTTCTTTTTCAACCCAAATTGATGACTTGAATTCGTTAGCTTTCTGAATAAAGAAAGTAGCGGGACGGGCATGAAGACCTACCTGATTTTTTACTTCAACATCTTTTGTGTACATAATAGCATTCTCCCAAATAATGATAATATAAATAAACTTAAAACTGTTACCTTGTTACTTTCATATTATAACACAAAAGTTTTGTCCGTCAACGAAATTCGACGCTCAAATAATTATTTCGGTTAGAAAACCAAAAACGGCAAAAATTTATCTTTTATCTTTGTTGATTTTGACAATGTAAGTTTAGAAATTTTATGAATTTTTAACATTTAATTGTTAACTTTATGGTGTATCTGAGGCGAATTCTCTGTTATTACGCTGAAATTTGCACCTTCGCCTTGGTAAAATTCAATAATTTCCTTCAGCGCCTTTGTATTTACTCCGCAAATGTCGATATCGTGCATTAAAATCACTATATTTTCATCATTTTTATTATATTTTGTAGCCCTTTTGACCTGGTATTCCACTGACGTTTCTTTTCCGTCTGCATCACCGTTTTCACAGTTCCAATCAAAATATATATACCCCATTTTTTCAGTTTCTTCAACTAAATCTTTCATTATATTTTTGCAATATTTACTGCTTATCGTGTTACTGCTGCCGCCCGGAAAACGGATAATTTTTGTATCTACTCCCGTTTCCTCTAAAACTAAATCGTGAATTTTACAAATATCGTCAATAAAAGCTTGGGGCGACGAATAAATCTCGGGATATTTATGTGAATAAGAATGAAGGGCTATTGCACTTCCCCTGTTCACAATATCTTTCATATAAGAATTATATTTACCGTTTATAACGAAAAATGTTGCGCCTATTCCGTATGTATCAAGAATGTTTAATATTTCGTTAGTGTTCTTTGAGGGTCCGTCATCAAAGGTTAAATAAACGGTAATATTACTACTCGGTATATACTCATTTCCGTTTTTATCTTTCATTGTTTTTTCCGTTGTTTCCTCAAACGTTGTTTCAGTTTTTATATTTGCCGGAGTTTCCGAAACATCGGTTTTTTGCTTTAATTTGTAATTTACAAGTGTTGGAATACAGGCGGCAAACATAATAAGAAGCACTGCTGAAATTACAATTATTTTTATATTTAAGTGAGCGGTTATAACTTTCACTACTACACCCCCAAAGGAGTATATGAAAAAAGCGGTAATAAAAATTACCGCTTTACTTAATTAAGTTTTCAAAACCGTTATCGGTAAGAAATTTTCTGTCCTCTTTTGAAAGTTCGGCTTTCTTTAACATATCAGGTCTTAACTTTGCCGTCATTAAAAGTGACTGCTCCCGACGCCATTTTCCTATGTTTTCATGGTGGCCCGAAAGAAGCACATCAGGCACCTTTTCACCTTTCCACTCATAAGGTCTTGTATATTGCGGATACTCCAAAAGTCCGTCATAATGGCTCTCAAGTTCCTTTGCCTCATCATTGGGAAGTACGCCCGGAATCATACGGGCAACCGAATCAGCAACTATCAAAGCAGGTATTTCTCCACCTGTTAAAACATAATCTCCCACAGAAATCTGTTCGTCAACGATTGAGTCAATAACTCTTTGGTCAATGCCCTCATAATGACCGCAAAGAAGCGTAATTTCATCAAGCAACGCCAATTCTTTAACCTTTTTTTGTGTTAGAACCTCGCCGCAGGGCGAAAGGTAAATGAGATGCGACTTTTTGCCTGATTTCTCGCAAATTGCATCGTAGCAATCTGAGATTGGCTGAGTTTGCATAAGCATTCCCATTCCGCCGCCGTAAGGAGAATCATCTACCCTATTGTGCTTATCGGTAGAATAGTCACGGATATTTATGCAATTTATTTCAATAAAGCCCTTTTCCCTTGCTCTGCCGATTATGCTTTCAGACAAAACCGACTCGCACATTTCGGGAAAAAGTGTCATTATGTTAATCTTCATCGTTAAAAATTCCTTTAATCGGTCTGACTTTAACTATACCCTCTTCAACATCTGTGCTGATAATAAACTCTTTAACAGCGGGCATTAAGGCAACTCCTGTATTTGTTTTAACGTGGTAAACGTCATTGGCACCTGTTTCCGTAACATCGGTTATTTCGCCATACACTTTTTCGGTATCGGAATCAACTACCTTACAACCAATAAGTTCACTTATAAACCAGGTATCTTTAGGCAAATGTGCGTCACTTCGTTTCATATAAAGCACCGTGCCGCGCAAAGCCCTTGCCTCATCAACGGTAGTAATTCCCTCAAGCATTAAAATCACCACGTTGCCGTGCGGTCGTGCAGACAAGACCTTAACAGGCTTTTCACCCGAAGCGTCAAAATAAAGGGTTTTGAATTTTTTTACAAATGAGGGACTGTCACACCACGGGTCAAAGCGCATTTCGCCCCTTACCCCGTGAGTTGAAACAATTTGTCCCAATTCAAGATATTCTTTAATCATAACAAATACCAAATTACAAAAAGGCAGGAACAAGCCCTGCCAAATTTGTATCAGTCAATATCCACCTGAACTTTTTCACCGCTGCGAGTGGCTCCGGCTTTTACGATGGTTCTGATAGCCTTTGCAATTCTGCCCTGCTTACCGATAACTCTGCCCATATCGTCTTCAGCAACGTGAAGATGATAAACGGTAACGCCGCGGTCATCAGGTTCCGAAACAGAGACTGTAACAGCATCGGGGTGTTCAACAAGACCCTGTACGATAGTTATAAGAAGTTCCTGCATAGCTTTGGCACCTCTTATTTAATTACGCCGCTCTTTTTAAGAATGACTTTAACTGTGTCAGTGGGCTGTGCGCCGTTCTTAATCCACTTTGCAGCTTTTTCAGCGTCAATCTTAATTTCAGCGGGATTCTTCATTGGGTCATAAGAACCGATTTCCTCAATGAATCTACCGTCTCTCGGATAACGAGAATCTGCTACAACAACACGGTAATAAGGAGCTTTCTTTGCGCCCATTCTGCGAAGTCTGATTTTTACTGCCATTTTAGTTTCCTCCAAAATATATAAAATTTAATTTAACACTAAAGTGTTTGAATTACATTGGGAATCCGCCAAAACCGCCCATTCCGCCCATACGCTTCATCATACGGCGTGTGTTTTTGGAATTAAGCTGTTTCATCATTTTTTGCATCTGGCGGTACTGATTAAGAAGTCTGTTAACATCCTCAACTTGCATTCCGCAGCCTGCAGCAATTCGGCGTTTGCGTGACGGATTGATAATGTCGGGATTTCTGCGTTCTTTAACTGTCATTGACTGAATAATTGCTCTCATTCTGTCAAGCTGACGGTCATCAACGTCAACATCCTTAATTTTTTTACCCACACCCGGAAGCATTCCGAGAATGTCTTTCATTGAGCCCATTTTTCTCACTTGTTCCATTTGGTCAAGCAAATCTTCAAGGTCAAATTTATTTTTTCTTAGCTTTTCTTCAAGCTCTGCGGCTTTTTTCTCGTCAAGAGCTGTCTCTGCCTTTTCAATAAGTGAAAGAACGTCGCCCATACCGAGAATACGGGAAGCCATTCTGTCAGGATGGAAAATGTCAAGCTCATCAAGCTTTTCACCCATACCGACAAATTTAATCGGTTTGCCTGTAACAGCTCTTGCGGAAAGTGCGGCACCGCCTCGGGTGTCGCCATCCATCTTTGTAAGAACAAGACCGTCAATTCCAAGCTCGTCATTAAATGTGCCTGCAACTGTAACAGCGTCCTGACCGAGCATTGAGTCAACTACAAGCAAAATCTCGTGAGGATGAACTTCATTTTTAATGTTTTTAAGTTCGTCCATAAGCTCTGTGTCAATATGCAAACGTCCGGCTGTGTCAATGAATACATAGTCATAGCCTTTGTCTTTAGCGAGCTTAATTGCCTCTTTTGCGATTGTGACAGGGTCTGTTTGTCCCATTTGGAATACGGGAACACCAACCTGCTCACCGACAACCTGCAACTGCTTAATAGCAGCCGGGCGGTAAATGTCACAGGCTACTAAAAGCGGTCTGTGGTTCTCATTTTTAAGTTTTAATGCGATTTTTGCACAGTGAGTTGTTTTACCTGAGCCCTGAAGACCGCACATCATAACAACCGTAGGCGGATGCGAAGCATAAGCAAGCCTTGACTGTGTGCCGCCCATAAGGTCGGTAAGTTCTTCGTTAACAATTTTAATAACCATTTGTGCGGGCGTAAGGCTTTCCATAACCTGTGCGCCGATTGCACGTTCGGTAACTTTCTGTGTAAACTCTTTTGCTACTTTATAGTTAACGTCAGCCTCTAAAAGTGCAAGGCGAACCTCACGCATTGCCTCTTTGACGTCGCTTTCATTAAGACTGCCTTTGCTTTTAAGACGGCTGAAAGCAGATTCAAGACGGTCTGATAAACCTTCAAATGCCATAAAGTTCCTCCTGTTCCGTCAAAGACAGTGCCAATGACTTTATTTTGGCTGTTTTATCGTTAATCTCTTTAGAAAGACCGTGGGAAAGGTTAAAATCAGAAATTTCCTCGGCACATTCAATTATTGATTTGGCTTGTTTTTGAACCTGTTGAAGGCGTTTTGAAAATTGAAGTTTCTCTTCCATATCATAAAGAAGTGTTTCCGCACGTTTAATTGCGTCACGCACACCCTGACGGGTAATTCCTTCATTTTCAGCGATTTCGGAAAGTGAAAGATCATCGTTATAGTAGTAGTCTAAATACAGACGTTGCTTTTCGGTTAGTGTTTCACCGTAAAGGTCAAGAAGAATTGAAATTTCAACGTTGTTAGCCACTTTGACACCTCCCTAAAAAATCGCTCTGTAAAGGAACTTCACTTTACAGAGCGATATTATACTAAATAATATTTAATTTGTCAAGAACAATTTTCAGCCGTTTTTAATTGTATCCCAAGAAATTGTATCCTGCTCAGTTACAGAACCGATAGAAGGTGGACCGCCCGTAACATTTTCTTGTGTTGATGAAGATGATGTGGTGGTAACGGTCGTGGTGGTTGTAGTTGTAGAACTGTTTTGCGGAGTGGTTGTGTTGCTGTTACCGCCTGACGGAGCCTTTGTTGTGCTCGGTGCAGTTGTTTGAGTAATAAGTGAACCCATATCATCAGAGAACCCGTTAGAATCGGTTGTCATGGGAATTTTGTCACCCTGAATGTTGGTAACATATTTTTCGCCTGTCTCGTCCTCATAAACAGTAATGTCAATTTCACTGCCTTGCTCGTCGGTATAAGGAACCGTACCTACTACTTTATCCGTATTTTCAGGTTTTTCATCGGTTGGTTTGTAATCTTTGCCCTTACAAGCTGTTAAAACAACTGTTAAAGCTAAAATAATTGCAGAAACTACAAAGATTTTTTTATTCATAATGCTTATCCCCCTTATTAAGATAAATGTTAACATATCCTGCATTATTTTGCAAGTGTTTATTTAAGTTCCGCAATGGTAACTCCTTCCTCTCCCTCGCCGAAAGTTCCCACACGGAATGTTCTGATATTCGGGTGCTTGCGAAGATAAACGTGAATGCCTTTTCTCAGCGCCCCTGTTCCCTTGCCGTGAATAATCGTAATTTCATTAAGTCCCGAACGAAGCACGGAGTCAATAAACGAGTCAAGGTCAAGCATAGCTTCCTCAACTGTTTTGCCCCTAACATCAACCGAAGAAGAGGCTGAAGCATTCATTTTTGATGTTCCCACACTTCTAACTCCGCCGTTCTTTTTTTTCTGCGTCTTTTTTTCACCGAGCAGACGAATATCCTCCATTTCCGCCTTTAACTTCATAAAGCCTGACTGAATACCGATAATATTTTTGTTTTTGTCGATTGAAATTACTTCGCCCTCACTGCCCAGTGATTTAATTTTTACTCGGTCACCGATTTTAAGAGGTCTTGGTAAAACGTAATCTTCACTTTCTTCAAGACTTTCGGCAATTTCATCCATTTTATCCAATTGGTCACGCATTGCTTTTTTTGCCTTTCTGGCAATCTCATCAAGCTTATTTTGCTTAGCTTGTTCTTTTTTAAGCTGCTCAATTTCCATTAAAAGCGAATTTCCTGCTCTTCTTGCATTATCAACAATTCGGTCAGCTTCCGCTTTTGCACGTTCAATTTCTTTTTGTGCTTTTGTCTCCGACTCTGCAAGCAATTTAAGAGCCTTTTCTTTTTCCTTTAAGATTTTGTTTTTCTCGTCTTCAAGTGCCTGCTTTTCGTTATCTAACTGTTTTCTTGCTGTTTCAAGGGAGTCAACTGCGTCCTCAAATCTTGTATTTTCTTCAGAAATAAGAGCCTTGGCAAAATCGGTAATTGTTTCGTCTATTCCAAGTCTTCCCGCAATGGCAAGAGCATTGGAACGGCCCGGCATACCAATTAAAAGTCTGTATGTAGGTTTAAGTGAAGCGACATCAAATTCGCAGCAACCGTTTTCCACTCTATCGGTTTTAAGAGCGTATTCTTTAAGTTCTGAATAGTGCGTTGTTGACGCAATTTCAGCACCTTTTTGCCGCAGATTCTCAAGAATTGCAACGGCTAATGCCGCACCCTCAACCGGGTCGGTACCTGCGCCCAATTCATCAATTAAAACAAGGCTTTCGTCATCTGCAATACTTAAAATATCAACAATATTTGTCATGTGTGCGGAAAATGTTGAGAGCGACTGCTCAATACTCTGCTCGTCACCTATATCAGCCAAAATGTGCTTAAAAACGGAGACTTTACTGTTATCAGCCACCGGAAGCATAAAGCCGCACTCCGCCATTGCGGTTAAAAGACCTATGGTTTTGATTGATACGGTTTTACCGCCTGTATTTGCGCCGGTGATAACCAATGAGTCAAAATCTGTGCCCAAGCGAATGTCAACGGGTACAGCCTTTTTGCTGTCGATTAACGGGTGTCTTGCCTTTTTTAAGTCAATTTCCCCGTTAGCGTTAAGAAGCGGTCTGCTCGCCTTCATTTTATACGCCAAATGTGCTTTTGCGAAGATAATATCAAGCATTGTTGCAGCATCAAAACTGATTTTGATTGTATCCTGAAACTCACCCGTCATAACGGAAAGTTCAGAAAGTATTCTCTCAATCTCGTCTTTTTCTTTGCTCTGCAGCACCTTTATTTCGTTGTTTGCTTCAACCACCGCCGATGGCTCAATAAAGACTGTTGCACCGCTGCCCGAGGTATCGTGTACCATACCCGAAACCTCTCCCCTGTGTTCATTCTTTACAGGGATAACAAATCTGCCGTTTCTCTGAGTTACGATGCTGTCACGTAAAAATTTTGAATAACGACCCGAATGAATCATTGAGTCAAGGTCTTCACGAATCTTATTTTCAAAGTGGCGCATTTTTCTGCGTATTTCTTTAAGCTCGGGAGACGCATTATCGCTGATTTCAGTTTCGGAGATAATGGCATTTGTAATTTTTTCTTCCAAATATTTATTCGGGTAAAGTGAACCGAACAAATCGTCCAAGGCAGACTCCATTCCTGCACACTTTTCGTGCCAAACGG